>JBJTPA010000344.1:0-6853 GCA_046074885.1 Planctomycetaceae bacterium | reverse complement strand
GCCCGAGCACTGCGCGGCGGAGTCGCTGGAGGCGGTGGGGAAGGTGATGCTCGAGTGGCTGCGGACGCGGCGCGCGCCGTGACGCGCCGGGCGGGCCCGTGGTCGTGCGGTGGCTCGGGGCTGCCCAGATCGCCGAGGCTTCGCTTGGTGAAGCCCGCCAGGCTGTCCGTCCTTTACAAATAGATAGAAGCCCGGAGCGCAAGCGACGGGACTTCGGGTCGCTGGGCGATACAGCCCGGGATTTGCCCGCCTCCTCGACGGGACTTCGCCTGCACACTGCGACGCCAGCCGGGAATGCATGATGTGTGATGTGGATGAAACACCGCAGCGCGTGAAACTCGTCGCGCCCGATCTCGGGGGCGCGCGGGCGGCGCTGTCGCTGTGGCTCGTCCCCGTGGGGGCGGAGGTCATCGAGGGGGATCGCGTCGTCGAGCTCGTGGCCGGCGGGGTCACCGTGGACCTCGGGGCGCCCGTGAGCGGCCGGCTCGTGGCCCAGCTCGTGGACGAGGATGCCGCGGTTGCGGCCGGGACCGTCCTCGCCGAGTTCGAGGTGCCGCCATGAGCGACGCGGCCCGGCTCCGGTCGCTCGCGCTCGGCGGCGCGGCGACGATGTTCCTCGTGCAGCCGCCGGCCGACCTCTGGCTGCTCGCCTGGCTCGCGCCGCTGCCGTGGCTGGGGCTCGTGCAGGCGCCGGACCTGCCGGGCCGGCGACCGTGGCTCGCGCTCTGGATCGCCGGCTTCGCGCACTGGCTGGCCACGATCCACTGGCTGCGGCTGCCGCATCCGGCCACGGCCGTCGGCTGGGCCGCGCTCTCGGCCTACCTCGCCGGCTACGTGCCGCTCTTCGTGTGGCTCGCGCGGCGGCTCGTGCACCGCTGGCGGTGGCCGCTCGTGGCCGCGGCGCCGGTGGCGTGGATGGCCTCTGAGCACCTCCGCGGCACGCTCCTCGGCGGGTTCACGTTCGGCGGCCTCGGCCACACGCAGTGGCGCTGGACCGCGCTCATCCAGTGCGCCGACGCGGCGGGCGCCGTCGGTGTGTCGGGCGTGGTCATGGCCGCGGCGGCGGGAGTCGCCGCGGTCGCGACGGGCCGGCGCGGCGGGTCGCGCAGGGCCGCGATCGGCGAGGTCGCCTGCACCGCGGCTGTCGTGGCAGTCGCGCTGGCCTATGGACAGTGGCGGATCGCGACGTCGCCGGCGCCCCGCGGGGAGCCGCTCGACGTGCTCCTCGTGCAGGGCTCGATCGACACCGAGCTCAAGCACGACCCCGATGCCGCCGTGGACGTGGCCCGGCACTACGACGAGGTCACGATGCGGGGGCTCGCAGCCGATCCCGCGCGGCGGCCCGACCTCGTCGTCTGGCCCGAGACGATGTGGCGGCTGGGGCTGCTCGAGGTCGACCCGGCGGCTGTGTTTCCGGAGTCGGAGGTCGAGGCCGCGCTCGGCCCGGCGGCCGAGTCGCCCGCGGAATCGCCGGCCGACAGGCAGCGGCGCTATCGCACGCTCCTCGAGCGACAGCGGCTCGAGGCGCTCGCGCCGTTCGCGGCCCGCTACGGCACGACGTGGCTCGTGGGCCTCGACCGGCAGCGGATTCGGTCCACCGAGCCGCCAGGCTGGGAGAGCTTCAACGCGGCGTTGTTCCTCGAAGCCGCAGGGAAGCCACTGGCGTGCTACGACAAGATGCACCCGGTGATGTTCGGCGAGTACGTCCCCTTCGCCGACCGGTTCCCGTTCCTGTACCGGCTCACGCCGCTGCCGGGCGGCCTGACGGCGGGCCGCCGACCCGTGGCCGTCGAAATCGCCGGCCGCCACGTGGCGCCCACCATCTGCTACGAGACGGCCCTGCCGGGCGCGATCCGTTCACTCGTGCGCACGCTCGAGGTCGCCGGGGAGCGGCCGGACGTGATCGTGAACCTCACCAACGACGGCTGGTTCTGGGGCTCGAGCGAACTCGACATGCACCTCGTGGCGTCCGTCTTCCGGGCCGTGGAGGTCCGCACCCCGATCGTGATCGCCGCGAACACCGGGTTCTCGGCGGCGATCGACGGGTGCGGCCGGCTCCTCGCCCGCGGGCCGCGGCGGGCGGTGGAGCCGGTGCGGGTGCGGGTCCGGCCCGACGGCCGCCGGAGCCCGTGGCTGGCGGCGGGGAGTGTGGCGCCTGGGGCATGCATGGCGGTCGCGGGGGCGGTGCTGCTCGAGGCGCTCGTGCGGGGGCTCGCCCGGCGCCGCGGCACCGGGGGGCACGGAAACCCGCCCGCGGGCTTGAGGCCCGCCGACCCCTGGGCCGATCTTTAGGGCGGATGCAGGGGCGGGCCGCCGGCTTGCCCCGCGGGATGCCGGGGGTCGAGAATAGGCTTGGGCGCTCGCCGCCGCACGGCGGGGTCCTTCGGCGCAGGCGAGTTGAGCGGGCCATGAACTACCTCGGCAAGATCTTCGTGTTCGCGGTGTTCATCATGAGCCTCATGCTCATGACGTTCGCGGGCGCGGTCTTCCTCTCGCACACCAACTGGCAGGACGAGATCGAGCGGAAGCCCGAGCAGTGCAAGGCGGGCCAGATTCCCGGCTACAAGTACCGTCTCCAGCAGGCCGACACCGAGAGGACGAACCTGCAGGAGGAGATCACGCGGCTCACCACCAGGGTGGCCGAGTCAGAGCAGTCCCGCGACCAGGTCGTGGCGAAGCTGCAGTCGGCCCTCGCCCAGAAGAGCACCGAGCTCGACGCGCTGCGGAAGGAGAAGACGGTACGCGAGGATGCCCAGCAGAAGGCGCTCCGGCAGTTGGAGGAGGCCCAGGCGGCCCTCAAGGCGGCGACGACCACCGTGGAGCGGCTCCGCGGCGAGGTGCGCGACCAGCAGAAGAAGGTGGACGAGCGGGTCGATACCGCCGCCCGGCTGGCGGCCGAGCTCGAGCAGTCGAAGGCCATGCTGGCCGTCGCCGACGAGCGCCGCGAGCAGCTCGAGAAACAGGTGGCCAACGCGCGAATCCTCCTCAAGCAGAGCGGACTCACCCTCGACAGCCTGCCGAAGGACCGGGTGCCGACGCTCGACGGCGCCGTGACCGCGGTGACCGGCACTGCCATCGAGCTGTCACTGGGGGCCGACGACGGGCTGCAGATCGGGCACCAGGTCGAGGTCTACCGATCGGGCGAGTACATCGGCCGGGCCGTCGTGCGGCTCGTGAAGCCGGACCGCGCCGTGGCGGAGCTCGTCAAGGAGTTCACCCGCGGCATCGTGCAGCGTGGCGACAAGGTCACCACGCGGCTGAAGAGCTGACCGGGAGCGGTTCATGGCTGACGACGATTCCCCGCACGTCCGGCCGCCGATGAACGTCTACACGGCGATGCTGCTCCTGTCGTTCGTGGCGATCTCCATCGGCTGCGTCCTCCTGTCGCTCGAGCTGTTCAGCCGGCGGCTGCCGCTGACCCCGGGCCCGTGAGGCGCCGCGGCGACGGCGTGGCGGGATGCTGTTCTCCTGGCTGAGGGCGCGGCGCCGCCGGCGGGTGCGCGAGCGGCCGTTTCCGCCGGAGTGGTCCGACCTGCTGGGCCGGAGCGTGCGGCAGGTCGCGTGGCTCTCCGCGGCGGATCGCCGCCGGCTCGAGGGCTGGCTGGCGGTGTTCCTCGCCGAGAAGCGGTTCGAGGGCTGCGGCGGCCTCGCGATCACCGACGAGGTGCGGCTCGCCGTGGCCGGGCAGGCGGGCGTGGCCGCGCTCGGGCTGGGCGACGAGCAGTTCGACCGACTGAAGTCGATCCTCGTGCACCCCGGCGACTTCCGCGTGCCCGCCTCGGCGTCCGTCGGCGGCGACGTGGAGCTCGAGTGGCGGGAGGCGCGGCTCGGGGAGACGTGGACCGGCGGCAGCATGTCGCTGTCGTGGCCGGAGGTGGTGGCGGGCGGCAGGATGCGCGACGGGCCGCGCAGCGTCGTCATCCACGAGTTCGCCCACCAGTTCGACGCGCTCGACGGGGAGATCGACGGCGTGCCGCCGCTGCCCGCGGGCCGGGCTCGGGCCTGGGCCGCCGAGTGTGCGGCCTGCCGCGAGCGCTTCGACGCCGCGCTCGACGAGGGCCGCGCGACGCCCTTCGACGACTACGCCGCGGAGAGCCCCGCCGAGTTCTTCGCCGTGGCCAGCGAGTGCTTCTTCCAGGATCCGCACCGCCTCGCGCGGCACGACCCGGCGCTCCACGATCTGCTCATCGAGGCGTGGCGTCAGGATCCTCGGGCGCGGGTTCCGCCGGGGGGCGGTCGCCGTCGCTGACCGGGCGCCGCTTCGCGGGCGCGGCCGGAGCGGCCGGGGGCGCGAGGCTGGCCACGAGGCCCTCGGGCGAGGCGAGCACGATCCGCTCCGTGAGCGTGTTGACGACCGGCAGCGTGAAGCAGCCGAGGTTCAGCGACTGCCGCCGCGAGCCGGTGCCGAGGTCGAGCGCCGACAGCCGGCCCACGTTGTCGAGCACCCAGGCCCTCCTGCCCGCGATCGCGACCGGCGTGCCGACCAGATCGGTGCGCCACAGCTCGCGTCCATCGTCCGCCGAGAAGGCCGCGATTCCCGCGGGCCCGAGGGCCACGACGAGTGTCTCGCTGGAGACCAGCGGGGCGGACGACGCCTGCTCGGGCAGCGGCGACCGCCAGGCGGTCCGCAATCCGGGCCTGTTCTTGGCGTTGATGTCGATCCGGGCGATATACCCCGCCGTGGTCGCGATGAATATCTCCGAGTCGCGGACCGTCGGTGGTCCGGCGAGGGCCAGTGCCGAGCGGCGGACCCACGACGGCGGGCTCGACTCGGGCAATGCGTGGCGGATCCAGCCCAGCGGGGTCCGCTCGAGACCGACGAGGCCGACGTCCGTGCTCCACAGCACGCCGCCCGCCATGACCACCGGCCAGGTGTCGAGCGCGCCGCCGAGGTCGATCGACAGGGGCTCGAGGCTCTCGGGGGCCGTGGGAGGCTCCGCCGGCGCGCCGCCGCTCCGGCGGGCCGACGCGGGCTTCACCTCGGGGGCCGGCTCGACCGCCGGCTGCACGAGCGGATCGACGGGCAGGCGGAGCATGCGGTGGGTCTGGAGCGGCACGTACACCCAGGCCCCCGCCTGCGCGGCGGCTCCGGCGGTGGTCGTGGTGGTGGACCGCTCCCAGAGCATCGCGCCCGAGTCGCGGTCGATGGCGTGGACGTCCATCTCCGTGGCCACGACCACCAGCCGCGAGCCCACGGCGGGAGGCCAGGCATGCCCGGTGACGTCGCCGATGGCCCGCGACCAGGCCACGGTCCCCGCCCGCGGCCCGACGGCCCCGGACGACGCCGATCGGATCGCGTGCACGCTTCCGCCCGTGGACTGCGCCGCCACGATGCCGTCCCCGACGACGACGTGCTCGAGCCGGCCCGTGGCCGAGTTGAACGGCAGCTGCACGATCCACTCGCGGACGAGCCCGGCCGCCGCCGCGGTGCGGTCGTCCGCCGCCGATCCACAGGGGCAGCCGGCGCCGAGGGCGGTCGCGGCCAGGTGCGGCGCGGCGAGTACGAGCGCCGCCGCGAGGCGGTGGAGCGACCGGACGGGGCGCGGCATGGGGGAGGCTCCAGGGCCCGCGGAGGCGGCGGGTGCGGACGAGGCAAGGATAGGCCGTCGCGTGGGGCACGCAAAAAACCGGCCTCCCTCGGTCGGTTCGTGCGGCCTGCTACGATTTTTCCGTCGCGCAGCCGGCGAGAGTGTCCGGGCCGGCGGCTCCCCGGGTGAACGGCGCGATGATGGCGGAGGTGAACGCAGCGTCCGCGCGGGATCCTTCCGACGTCGTCCTCGGCTACCTCAATTTCTCCTCCGGGGCCTTCGACCCGGCCGCATGGCGGGCGCTCGACTGCCTGTTCGCGGAGGTCGAGCCCGCCGCCCCGGAGGGCGTCGCCGAGCGTCCCGACGCCGCCGTCGCGGTGGCGGCGCGGCTCCGCCGCCGGCTCGACGAACTGGCGGCCGGCTCCGCGGCGTTTCGCGACGCGGCGCAGGCGCGGACCGCCATCGGGCTCGTGTTCGAGCGGACGCTGCCCGCATACCGGGCGTTCCACGCCGACCTGCTCGAGCATCAGCTGCCGGGGGCGCTCGAGCGGCCGTGGTTCGTGATGGCGGCGGCGCAGGCGGTGCTCGCGGAGGTCGCCGCCGGCGACGGCCTCGATGATGCGTCGATCGTCGGCCGCGCCGTGGATCGGCTCAACGACTACGTGGGCTGGCGGCCGGTGGCGGTGCTCGAGAACGGCCGGCTCTCGGCCCCCTACGGCCACGAGCGGGTGCGGCCGCTGCCGCTCTTCGTCGCCGGCGCCGGGTCCGCGCACGGCCGTTACCGCGACCTCGTCGCCGCCGCGGTCGCGATCCTCGCCGCCGCGCCCGAGCACCTCCTGCGGCAGGCCGACTTCGACCCCGCCGCGCTCGAGGAGCTCGCGATCGACCCGCGGGCCTTCGACTTCCTCCATCCTGCGGCCAGCCGGCCGAACTACCTGTTCGGCCTCTGGGATCCCGCCCGCATCGACGAGCAGGGCCGCTACCGCCGCATGGTCATCCAGCAGGCGACGCTCGACGGCATCCTCGCCTGGCCGGACCGGGCCGCGGCGGTCGGCGCGCCGTCGCCGGAACTCGACGAGGAGCACCGCCGCGAGTCGGCCGCGGTTCTGGCCGGGGTCGTGCTCATGGCCTCGGGGCTCTCGGGCCACGGGCCGGGAGCGCGCCAGGCGGCGCTGCCGCTGGCCGAACTGCTGCCGCGGATCGCCGGCTACCGCGACGAGTTCTACCGCTGGCTGCTCGGCACGCTGTCCCCGCGGCACCGGGCGCGGCTCGAGGAGGAGGCGGCACGGCAGCGGCAGCCGTTCGGTGGCGTGCGGCGGCACATC
>JBJTPA010000343.1:0-9868 GCA_046074885.1 Planctomycetaceae bacterium | reverse complement strand
TGCCCATTCCGCAGGCAATGGGTCGCCCAGTTCCACGATCTCGCGCGGGCCGCGGCGCGCAGCGCCGGTCCGTGACCGCGCCCAGCATCACTTCGACCCGAACAACTCCACATCCACGCCCTCCGCGCGGATCTTCTCGATCAACAGCGTGATCTTCGCAAGCGCCTCGTCGAGCCGCTTTGCCGCGTCGGCCAGGCCTTCGTACAGCGCAGGATCCTTCATCATGCGGCCCACCGTGCCGTCGCCCGTGCGCGCGTCGGCGAGCAGGCGGTCGAGTTCCTCGAGCGCCTGCCCCGCGCGGTCGAGCACGGGCAGCGCGTTCGCGCGCAGCTGCGCCGCGTCGTTCGCCACCGAGTCGGCGAGCGCGCCGATGCGGTTCGCCGCCTCGGCAGCGTCGCGCATCAGGATGCTCGCGCCCGCCGCCGCGTCGCGCACATCGGTGCGCAGCTGCTCGTCGTCAAGCCAGGTGCGCGCGCCCTTCAGCGCGGCGTCGGCGCTCGCAAGCGTGTCGTTCAGCCGGCGCAGCGTGGCGCGCAGCCCCTCGGGGTCGGCCGCGCCGCCCTCGGCGCCCGGCTTCACCAGATCGTTCAGGTTGCGCGCCAAGGCGCCGATGTCGGAGAAGCTCTTCACGACCGGCTCGAGCCGCTCGTTGAGCTGCTCGACCAGCCGCGTCTCGAGCGGCGTGACCCGCCCGCGCAGGATCGGCGGCTTGTCGCTCGGGTAGAAGCGGGGCGGATCGGAGAGCGGCAGCGCCGCCGAGATCTCGAGCCGCGCGCCCGACCCAAGCAGCGACGCCTGCACCGACGGCGTGCTCGGTTCGGGAATCCTGTGCGCGAGCTCCACGCCGAAGGTCACCAGCACGGGCTGCGTGCGGTCGCTCCAGATCTCGACCCGCTCCACCGCGCCGATCGGCACGCCGTTGAGCGTGACCAGACTGCCCTTGCGCAGGCCGCCCGCCTCGTTGAAGGCAACCTGCATCTGCCAGCGCTTCTCGACCAGCGGCTCGAGCTCGCCGAACAGGAAGAGCAGCGACGCTGCGGCCGCCAGCGCGCCCAGCGAGAACACGCCCACGGCCAGATTGCGGTACCGCTCCCTCATCGCGCGCCTCCCGTTCGGCGGGAGGCCGCGCGGTTCTCCGCACCGACCTCGCGGATGGCGCGCAGCTCCTCCTCGCTCGCTTCGCCGCGCAGGAAGCGGCGGACGACGGGGTTGTCGCTCTGGCGGAACTCCTCGGGCGAACCCCGAAGCACCACGCTGCCTTCGTGCATCATCACCATGTGATCGGCCACCTTGAACGCGCTCGCAAGATCGTGCGTCACCACGATACTCGTCACGCGCAGCTCGCGCTTCAGCTTCAGGATCAGCTCGTTGATCACATCGGAGCGGATCGGATCGAGCCCCGTCGTGGGCTCGTCGTAGAGCACCACCTGCGGGTCGAGGGCCAGTGCCCGGGCGAGGCCGGCCCGCTTCCGCATCCCCCCGGAGAGCTCCACCGGCTTCTTCGCGAGCGCCGAGCGGGGCAGCCCCACCTCGTCGACGAGCGCGACCACGATGTCGGCGATCTCCGCCTCGGACACGCGGGTGTGCTCGCGGAGCGGGAAGGCGATGTTGTCGGCGATCGACAGGCTGTCGAAGAGCGCCGCCCCCTGGAACACGAAACCGTAGCGGGTGCGGAGGCCCGTCAGTTCCCGCTCTCCCATGCGGGCGAGCGCGCGGCCCTCGAAGAGCACGTCGCCGGCGGTCGGGCGGATGAGGCCGATCATGGTCTTGAGGAGGACGGTCTTGCCGCAGCCGCTCTCGCCGAGGATCACGAGCGTGCGGCCCGCGTCGAGGTCGAGCGAGATGTCGCGGAGCACGTCCTGGGCGCCGAAGCGGACGCCGACCCCGGCGATCCGCAGGAGGGGCGGAGCGGCGTCGTCGCGGCGGGCGGGTCGGGCGGGTGCGGCGGTCGGCATGGTTCAGAGCAGGCGACGGGGCCCCTCGGGGCGGAGGAACTCGTGGACGTCGTTGAGCCAGATGCCCAGGAACAGGTCGAGCACGAGGATCAGCACGAAGGAGTGCACGAAGGCGTGGGTGGCGGCCCGGCCCACCCCTTCGGCTCCGGCGTCGCAGGTGAAGCCGTGGTGGCAGCTCACCAGCGCGATCGCCGCGCCGAAGAAGACGCTCTTGAAGATGCCCATCAGGAAGTCGAAGCCGTCCACGTAGGCCCGGGAGTTCTCCCAGTAGTGGTGGTAGTCGATGCCCAGGAGCAGGTGGGAGTAGAGGTAGCCGCCGAGCACGCCCATGAAGTCGGCCATCACCGTCAGAGACGGGATGAGGAGCAGGCAGCCGAGGAACCGCGGCACCACGAGGTAGTAGATGGGGTTGGCCCCCATGCTCTCGAGCGCGTCGATCTGCTCCGTCACCCGCATCGAGCCCAGTTCCGCCGCCATCGCGCTGCCCACCCGGCCGGCGAGCATGGTGGCGGCGAGGACCGGCCCGAGCTCACGGACGAGAGAGAGGTTGATGACGGAGCCCAGCCGCGTCTGCAGGCCGAGGGCCTTGAACTGCCCGTAACTCTGCACCGCCAGCACCATGCCGATGAACAGGCCCGTCAGCGCCACGACGGGCAGCGAGCGGACGCCGATCTGGTAGAAGCTCGGCAGCAGCACGTCGCGGCGCTGGCGGCGGGCGAAGATCCAGCCGACGGTCCGCAGGGCGAACAGCGCGACGTCGCCGATGCCCGCGACCGTCCCCATCGTGAAGTCGCCGAGGTTGGCGACCTGGTCGGTGAACCAGCCGGCAGGGCCGTGGTTCGCGGCGGCGGAGTCGGGGACGGTGGACATGGCGGTGCCTGGAGCGGGCCCGGGAAACCCTGCGGGTTCTATCGGCGGTGCCGGTCGGGCGGCATGAGCGGACCCCGCGGCCGCCGGCGGTGTCCTGGGAAGGCGGGCAAGCGGGGCGGGCACGCGAGCAGACGGGGAAACTCGCGCTCACGCGTCGTCGAGCGCGCGGTGCACGAGCAGCGCCAGGGCGAGGACGACGCCGGCGACGAGGAACCGGTCCCAGCGGGCGAGGAACCTCGAGACCCTGCGGTCGAACCGCCCCTCCGCGACCGGCGCCGCCACCGCGATCCAGCCCGTCGGGCTGCGGTCGGCCACGTGCAGCGTGAAGGGCCTGCCGTGCACCTTGATGTGCACGCTCGCCCACCCGTCCGTCGTCGCGGGCACCGGCACCGCCCGCCGCTCGCCGTCCTGCTCGACCTCGATCGAAAGCCCCGCGCCCTCGCCGCCGACGGCCACCGGCACCTCGACCGCGTAGCCCCGATGCGGTTGGCCGAACGCGATGGTCGCGGCCCCCGTGGCTTCAGGCCCGGACGGGCCGTGACTGCCCCACGACGGCTCGTCGCGCGCCGCCGCCCCGGGATCCGCGCCGCCCGGGACGAACGCGCCGTCCGGGTCGCTCGCGAACGAGGTGGCCGCCAGCGGGGGGGCGATCACGCCGGGCAGGAATGAACGGACCACCGGATCGTCGAGGACCGCCGCGAGTTTGACGGCCCGCGGGTAGGGCACGTGCAGCCAGGGCTTGTCCTCGAGGTGGCGGATGTCGCCGGTGAGCACGTAGGCGCGGGTGTGGGCCTGCTGCGCGGCGGCGGTGTCGCGACGGAACTCCATCTCCGTGAGGGCGTGCGACTGCGTGAACACGGCCAGCGAGCCGACCACCACCGTCACCCACGCGACGGCCGTCGCGACGGCCATGCCGCGCCGCCCGCCGGTGAACGTGGGGAACACCGCGAGCAGGCAGGCGAAGTCGGCCATCAGCCCCACCGCGTAGAGGTCGAGGTAGCGGGATGCGAGGCAGCCGGCGGCCCGACCGTAGGCGATGGCGGCGGCATGGCCGAGCGCACAGACCACGGTCGCCAGGAGGAACCAGCGGGGATCGTCGGCGCGGGACGGCCGGCTCAGCATCGCCACGGCGAGCACGATCGCCGGCCAGTGCAGGACCAGCATGCCGAGGGGGCCGATCTTCACCGGCCACCCCGCCGCGCGGGTCCACGCGCTCAGCGCGGCGCCGGCCGTCCGGGCGCCGAGCGCGCGCGTCCCCTCATCCCCGGGGGTCAGCACGACGCCGGTCACGAACATCGCGGCGAGGACGGCGATCGCCGCGAGCTGCCGGCCGCCGCGGCGTGCGCCGCAGGCGTACTGGGCGGCCGCGGTCGCGGCGGCGGCGGCGGCGACGAAGGTCCCCGAGCCGAGCGACAGGAAGGCCAGCACCGCGGCGGCCACGCCCCCCCACCAGCCGACGCCGAAGGGCGGCGCGACGGCGAGCGCCCACAGCGCGAGCGTGCCCCAGAAGACGACGAGGGAGAAGCAGCCCTGGAATCCGGCCAGCATGTTCTCGTGGCCGTAGGGCAGTCCGAATACGACGATCGCAAACGCCAGAAGCAGGGGCAGGTGGCGGCGGCCCGTCGCCCGGTCGATGAGGGCGACGAGCACGGCGAGGGTCGCTGCCCAGATCACCGAGTTGGCGACCATCTGCAGCAACGGGTTCCACATGCCGTTGGCCGCGAACAGTCCCAGCTGCAGGAGTTGCATCGTCAGGATGCGATGCACGTTGTGGGGCGTGAAGAGGATCCGCCAGTCGAACCGGCCCGCGACCAGCGGCGCGTAGAGATCCTCGGCTTCGGCGCGCCACTGGTCCCAGAACGGCGTGGCGTTGCCGTAGGCGTGGATGAGCGCGAGCCTGACGCCGAACAGGACGGCGGCGAACGCGGCCAGCCAGAGGATCCGGAGGGCGACGAAGCCGCGCCGGCGGTGGTCCGGCGCGGGGGTGGAAGTGTCCGACACGGGCGCGCTCCCGGGCGGGGATTGCGATTCCGGCGCGTTCGGCCCCGGGGGAGGGGGAGGGTAGCAGGATCGCCCCCCCCGTCACGCCCAAAAACGGTGGCCTTCGGAGCCGGCATCCCGGCTTGCGGCGGCCGGCCGGGATTGCCTACATATCCGCGGTTTTCGCCGGGCGCGAGGCTCCCGGTCCCGGTTCGTCGTCCCCCCGCACGAGACTCGTGGACGCATGAAGTTCGGTCGGCTCATTGGCGACGTGGCGCAGCTCATCCCGGGGGTCAGCGGCCCGGTGCAGCGGGTGCGGTTCGCGATGCGGAAGCGGCGCACCGCCCGGCGGCAGATGCGCGACGGCGGACCCGAATGCCGCTACGAGACGTGGGTGCGGTGGATCGACACGCCCTCCGCGGAGGACCTGATGGAGTTGCGGGCGAGAGCGGCCGCCCTCCGCGCTCGCCCCGTGATCTCGCTGCTCATGCCGACCGAATCGCCCGACCCCGAACTGCTCGACCGGGCGATCCGTTCGGTCCGCGGCCAGGTCTATCCGGCGTGGGAACTGTGCATCGTCGCCGTGAACCCGGCCGCCGACGTCGCCGCCGTGCTCGACCGCCACGCGGCCGCGGAGCCGCGGCTGATGG
Source organism: Planctomycetaceae bacterium (assembly GCA_046074885.1). Lineage (GTDB taxonomy): Bacteria > Planctomycetota > Planctomycetia > Pirellulales > UBA1268 > QWPN01. The sequence continues at coordinate 4,413 of JBJTPA010000343.1, read as the reverse complement.
TGCGCCGCGGCACGCCCGAGGCCGGCCCGGCCGAGGCCCGCAACGCGGCGCTCGAGGCGGCCCGCGGCGACCTCGTGGCCGTGCTCGACCCGGCCGACGTGCTGCCCCCCCAGGCCCTCGTCTGGATCGCGGACGCGGTGGAGCGGCATCCGCAGGCCGGCCTGGTCTATGCCGACGAGGACCGCATCGACCGTCACGGCCGGCGGCACACGCCGTGGTTCAAGTGCGACGCGAACCGCGAGCTGCTGCTCGCCCACGACGCCATTTCGCGTCCGGCCGCGTACCCGCGCCGGCTCGTCCGCGACCTCGGCGGGTGGCGGGACGGCTTCGCCGGTGCCGAGGACTACGATCTCGCGCTGCGGGCCGTCGCCGCGGTCGGCACCGGCAGGGTCGTGCACGTGCCGCGGATCCTCTGTCACCGCGGCGACGTCGCCGTGATCGATCCGGCGGCGGTTGCAGCCGCCGGCAGCGGGGCCGTGGCCGACCTGCTCGCCCGGCAGGGCGCCGGCGCTACGGTCGAACCGGCGCCCGAGGCGCCGGGCTGCAACCGGATCCGGCACCCGCTGCCGCCCGTCCCGCCGCTGGTCTCGATCATCATCTGCACCCGCGACCACGAGCGGCTGCTGCGGGTGGCGGTCGATTCGATCACGTCGCGCACCACCTATCCGCGGTACGAGATCCTGATCATCGACAACGGCTCGGTGGACCCCGGGACGGTGGCACTGCTCGCGGACCTCGCGGGCCGCCCGGGCATCCGCGTGCTGCGAGACGACTCGCCCTTCAACTACTCGCGGCTGAACAATCGGGCCGCCGCGGCCGTCCGCGGCGAGGTGCTCTGCCTGCTCAACGACGACATCGAGGTGCTGACGCCGGGCTGGCTCGAGGAGATGGTGTCGTTCGCCGTGCAGCCCGACGTCGGCGCCGTGGGGGCGCGTCTGTGGTATCCCGACGGCACCCTCCAGCACGGCGGCGTGATCGTCGGCATCTGCGGCGGGGCCAACCACGCGCACCCGCGGCTCGACCGCGGGGACCCGGGCTACTTTGGCCGGGCGGTGCTGCAGCAGGAACTGTCGGCCGTGACCGCGGCCTGCCTCGTCGTGCGGGCGGACACGTACGCGGACGTCGCGGGCCTCGACGAACGGATCGAGGTCGCCTTCAACGACGTGGACTTCTGCCTGCGGCTGCGGCAGGCCGGATACCGCAACGTCTGGACGCCCTACGCCGAGCTCATCCACCACGAGTCGGCCTCCCGTGGCATCGACGACACCCCGGTGAAGCGGGCCCGGTCCGAGCGCGAGATCGGGTTCCTGCGGAAGCGCTGGGGAGACGTGCTGCTCCACGACCCCTTCTACAACCCCAACCTGTCGCACGGGTCCGCCGACTTCAGCCTCGACGCGCCGCGGCGGCGATCCCGCGCGGCGTGAGCCGTCCGCGCCGCCCCGATTCAGCCGTCGCGCCGGCGGCCGAACAGGCGGGCCAGTCCGCGCGGCGTGGTCGACGCGGCGTTCGACGTCCGTGCCGCCGGCGGAGCCGGTTGCGGCGGGTCGAGCAGGGCCGCCGCGTCCCAGAGCGAGACGTGCATCGGCGGGAGTGGCTCGTCCGACGCCAGGACGACCACGTACATGGCCTCGCGCAGCCGGGCCTTCGCCACGAAGTCCGAAAAGTCGCCGCGATACTCCGTGAACCCGCCCCCGGGCGTCGTCGGCACGAGGAGCGACCCGTGGACCACGCGTTGGAAGAGCGGCGTCACGTGCCGGAAGAACCGACCCACGAGGCCGAGGAACTCGGCGGCGTGGAGTTCCCGGACGTGGAACGGGTTGTCGTGACCCGTGGCGTCGCTGTAGTGGCGCTTGTCGGGCGACGACATGACGAGCCGGCCGACGGGCCGGAGCACCCGGCGGATCTCCGCCAGCATCGCGTCGTGGTCGTCGAGGTGCTCGATCGTCTCGAAGCTCGCGACCAGGTCGGCGGTTCCGGCGGCCAGCGGCAGGGCGGTCGCCGATCCCTGCACGAATCGGAGGTTGTCGCGGTCGTACTTCGCGGCGGCGTGGGCGACCGCCGCGGCAGAGATGTCGATGCCCACGACGCTGGCGGCACGGGATGCGAGCAGCATGGAGCCGTAGCCCTCGCCGCTCGCCACGTCGATCACGTCGCGGCCACGGGCCAGCTCGCAAGCCAGCGCGTAGCGGTGCAGATGCTCGGGCACGTTCGGCCCGACGTTGTCCGGCATCAGCCGTTCGCCGGTGGCGGTGAGCGGCTTGTGATCCGGCGGTCGGGGCGTCATGGATGCCTCGCGGTGCTGCGGCGCGGCGCCGTATCCCTTTGGGCGCGGAGCCCCGGGCGATCCTGGAGCGCCGCCGACGGTCAGCTCGCCGGGCCTTCGGCGGGCGCGGAGGCGACCGGCTCGACCGTCACGAGTCCCGTGAACTTGAGCTGCTTCTTCCCGGCGACCTCGACGCAGTCCACCTGGATCGTGTCCTTCCCCTGGAACTCGCCCTTGAGCAGCTCCTCGCTCACCGGATCCTCGATGTAGTTCTCGAGGGCCCTGCGGAGCGGCCGGGCGCCGAAGTCGGTGTCGGAGCCCTTCTTGATGAGGAACTGCTTGGCCTCGTCGGTGAGCTCGAGCTTGAGGCCCCGCTCGCCGAGCCGCTCGCGGACCTTCGCCAGCTCGATGTCGATGACCTTCTTGAGGTCGTCCACCGTGAGGTGGTGGAACACGATCACGTCGTCGAGACGGTTGAGGAACTCGGGCCGGAAGACCTTCTCGATCCGCTCGTTCACGCGGCCCTTCATGCTGTCGTAGCTGGCGTCGCTGTCGGGCTTCTGGAAGCCGAAGGCGCTCTCGTTCTTGATCGCCTCGGCGCCGGCGTTGGTCGTCATGATCAGGATGGTGTTCCTGAAGTCGACGTTCCTTCCGAACGAGTCGGTGAGCCGTCCCTCCTCCATCACCTGGAGCAGCATGTTGAACACGTCGGGATGGGCCTTCTCGATCTCGTCGAGCAGGACCACGGCGTACGGGCGGCGGCGGATCTTCTCCGTGAGCTGCCCTCCCTCCTCGAAGCCAACGTCGCCCGGCGGCGCGCCGATGAGCCGGCTGACGTTGTGCTTCTCCATGTATTCGCTCATGTCGATCTGGATGAGCGCCTCGGCGTCGCCGAACATGAACTGCGCGAGTGCCTTGGCGAGCAGCGTCTTGCCCACGCCCGTCGGCCCGGCGAACACGAACGAGCCGATCGGCCGCTTCGGGTCCTTGAGCCCGGACCGGCTGCGGCGGACCGCCTTCGCCACGCTCTTCACGGCAGCATCCTGGCCGATGACCTTCCTGTGGAGTTCGCCCTCCATGCCCATCAGCCGGGCCTGGTCCTCGGTGCTCATTCGGGTGAGCGGGATGCCGGTCATCTTCGAGACGACCTCGGCCACCACCTCCTCGTCCACGGCGCCGTCGGCCTCGCGGCTCTTGTCCCGCCAGTCGCGGGTCATCGACTGCTTCTTCTTCTTCAACTTGTCGGCCTGATCGCGGAGCGACGCCGCCTTCTCGAAGTCCTGGTTGGCGACCGCCTCCTCCTTCTCCTTGTTGAGCCGCTCGACCTCCTCGTCGATCTCCTTGAGGTCCGGCGGCTTCGTCATCGCCTTGAGGCGGACCCGCGCCCCGGCCTCGTCGATGACGTCGATCGCCTTGTCCGGCAGGCAGCGGCCGGTGATGTAGCGGCTGGAGAGTTCGACGGCGGCCTCGAGGGCGGCGTCGGAGATGCTCACGCGGTGGTGGCTCTCGTAGCGGTCGCGAAGCCCCTTGAGGATCTCCACGGCCTCCGCCTTCGTGGCCGGCTCCACCATGATGATCTGGAAGCGGCGGTCGAGCGCCGAGTCCTTCTCGATGTACTTGCGGTACTCGTCGAGCGTGGTGGCACCGATGCACTGGATCTCCCCGCGGGCCAGGGCCGGCTTGAGCACGTTCGAGGCGTCGATCGCCCCCTCGGCGCCGCCGGCGCCCACGAGCGTGTGGAGTTCGTCGATGAACAGGATCGTGTTCTTGGCGCGGCGGACCTCGTTCATCACCGCCTTGATCCGCTCCTCGAACTGACCGCGGTACTTCGTGCCCGCCACCATCATGGCGAGGTCGAGCACGACGATCCGCCGGTCGGCGAGCAATTCGGGCACGTTGCCGTCCACGACCCGCTGGGCGAAGCCCTCGACGATCGCCGTCTTGCCCACGCCGGCCTCGCCGAGGAGCACGGGGTTGTTCTTCGTGCGTCGGCAGAGGATCTGGATCGCCCGCTCGATCTCCTTCTCGCGGCCGATGACCGGATCGAGCTTGCCCTGCCGCGCGAGCTCCGTGAGGTCGCGGCCGAAACTGTCGAGCGCCGGAGTCTTGCTCTTGCCGCTCTTCGGGCTGCCCTCGCTGCCGCCGCCGCC
>JBJTPA010000342.1:0-4377 GCA_046074885.1 Planctomycetaceae bacterium | reverse complement strand
TGAGCGGCTCGCGAACGGCCTCGACGTGGTCGCGGAGGTCTCGGCGACCGCCGTCTCCACGAGCCTCGGCTTCTTCGTGGCCACCGGCGCGCGGGACGAGACCGACGCCGAGCAGGGCGTGAGCCACTTCCTCGAGCACATGGTGTTCAAGGGGGGCGACGGGCTCAGCGGTGACCAGATCAACCGCCGCTTCGACGCCATGGGCGCCGCGGCCAACGCGTTCACGAGCGAGGAGGACACCGTCTTCTACGCCACGGTGCTCCCCGAGCGGCAGGGGGAGGCCGTGGAGCTCCTCGCGCTGATGATGCGGCCCGGCCTCGCCGCCGCCGACTTCGACACCGAGAAGCTCGTCATCCAGGAGGAGATCCGGATGTACGACGACCAGCCCCCGTTCGGGGCCGACGACCGCTGCCGGGCTGCCTACTTCGGCGCGCACCCGCTGGCCCGCAGCGTCCTCGGCACCGTCGAGTCGATCGGCGGCATGCCGGTGGAGGCGATGCGCGACTACCACCGCCGCCGCTACGGCCCCGGCACGATGGTGCTCGCCGCCTCCGGCGCCGTGGACTTCGCGGCCCTCGTGGAGTCCGCCCGCCGGCTGTGCGGCGACTGGGATCCGCGGCCCGCGTCCCCGCGGATCGTGCCCGTGCCGGCCGGGCCGGCGTGCGGCGACGCGGTCGAGCGGATCGTGCGGCCGTCGGCGACGCTCGCCTACGCCACCCGCTTCACGCCCGGTCCCGCCGAGGACCATGCCGACCGCTTCGCGGCCAAGCTGCTCGCAACCGTGCTCGGCGACGGGTCGGGCAGCCGTCTCTACTGGGAGGTCGTGGACTCCGGCGCCGCCGAGCAGGCCACGCTCCACCACCACGAGTTCCTCGACGCCGGGCTCTTCGTCACGCAGCTCTCGTGCGACGCCGCTGACGCCGCCGGGCTGCTCGACCGCATCCGCGGCGTCTACGCGGCCGCCGCCCGCGACGGCATCGGCCCGCGCGAGTTCGAGCAGGCCCGCAACAAGCTCGCCGCACGGGTGGTGCTCGGGGGCGAGCGGCCGCGCCGCCGGCTCTTCGAGGTGGGGGGCGAGTGGATCCACCGCGGCGAGTACCGCTCCGTGGCCGACTCCCTGGCGATCGTGGAGTCGCTGACCCGCGACGACCTCGCCCGCGTGCTGGCGACCTGGAACCTCGCGGGACCGGCGGCCACGGTCGTCGCCGGCCCGGAGGCCTGACCGCGGCGGCTTCCGCGGAGCCGTCGCGGACGTCATACTTTCACGTCCATGACGCCGCTCCTCGCCAACCGCTGGCTCTCCGCCCTGCCGCCGATCTGGCTCGTCGGCGCGGGCGCCCTCGCGACGCTCGTGGCGGCGGTCGCCTGCTGGGGGGTCCTCGCGGTGCTCCGGCCGCGGGCCGCGGCCGAGCTGCGCGCGAGCCTCCGCGACGGGTTCCTGGGACCACTCGCCTGGCTTCTGTTCGTGGCCTCGGCGGTGTGCCTCGCGCTCTCGCTCGGCAACCTCGTGAGCCCGGCGCCGGCGGTGCCGATCGGGGGCATCGCGCGATCCCTCGCGCGATTGACCTCGGCGGGCGAGGGGAGCGCGACCGTCGAAGTGCCGCCGGGCGGCGCGGCCCTCGAGATCCCCCTCGACCTGCGGCCGCAGGAACTCGCCGACCTCGACCTCGAGGCCGACGCCCCGCTCGTGGTCCGCACCCAGCAGGCCGTGGCCGGCTTCGCGATCCAGAAGTCGACCGACCTCGACCTCGAGCCCGGCGCACCGTACCGCTGGCGGCGGGCCACCGGCGCCACGAACCCGTTCGTCGGTCAGCGGGCCCGCCTGGAGGCGGTCAACGCGGGCGCCGCCCCCGCGTCGCTCACGGTCCGCTGGCGGCTCGCGCCGGAGTTCCCGCAGGCGGCGATCCTCCCGTGGACGGTCCTCGTGCTCGGCGGGATCGTCGCCGCCTACGCCGCCTTCCGGCTCGGCGCCCACCGCGTGGCGGCGATCGCCGCGACCACCGCGAAGGAGGCGATCGGCCAGCCCGTGTTCGCCGTGGCCCTCGTCGCCGGCATCGTGCTGCTCGTGGTCTTCTTCTGGATCCCCTACAACACGTTCGGCGAGGACGTGAAGATGCTCAAGGACAGCGGGCTGACGCTCGTGAAGGTCCTCGCCCTGCTCGTCGTGGTCTGGACGGCGAGCGTGGCCGTCGCCGACGAGATCGAGGGGCGGACGGCCCTCACGGTGCTGTCGAAGCCGCTCCGCCGCTGGCAGTTCGTGCTCGGCAAGTTCGCGGGACTGGTGCTCGTGGCCCTGCTCGTGTTCCTCGTGCTCGGGTCGGCGCTCCTCGCCGAGACCAGCCTCAAGGTCGTGTACGACGCCCGCGAGTCGGCCAAGGAGGCGCCCCCGTGGCGGGAGTGCGCCGACGAGATGATCTCCGTGGTGCCGGGGCTGGCGCTCGCGCTCCTCGAGACCATCCTCATGGCGGCGGTCAGCCTGGCGGTCTCGACGCGGCTGGGCATGGTGCCCAACCTGATCGTGTGCTTCGCGGTCTACGCCCTCGGCCACCTCGTGCCGCTGATCGTGCAGTCGAGCGTGGGGCGGCTGCCGCTCGTGCGATTCACCGGCCGGCTGTTCGCCACGCTCCTGCCGGTGCTCGACCACTTCACGATCGAGGCGGCGGTGGTCGGCGGCGTGGCCGTGCCGTGGAGCTACCTCGCGTGGGCCGCCCTCTACGCGGCGCTCTATTCCACGGTGGCGCTGCTCGTGGCGCTCGTGCTCTTCCAGGACCGCGACCTCGCCTGACGCGGTTCCGCGGCGGGCACCCCGTGGCCCAGTCGCCTCGCGACTGGAAACCGGCCCGCGAATCGGCGGGGAATCCGGGTGCGAGGCAACCGGACCACGACATCGACGTGACCCCGGCCGACGCGCCTGCGGCTCACGCGGGAGCCGCATGGGCGGCTGCGGAGAGGTCAGGCGGTGCGGCGGTAGGGGACGAACGGCCGCGCGGCCGGCACCGGCCGGCCCGAGCCGAGCACGCGGCACTCGAGCGCCTCGAGCACGCGGGCCGCGATCTCGAGCGCGGCGGCGCCCGCCGCCGCGGTCACGAGCGGTGGTCGGCCCGTGCGGACGGCTTCCAGGAAGTCGTCGTGCTCGGCGGCGATGGCGTTGGCCTCGGGCACGGTCGCCGACTCGATCGGCAGCACGTCGGCGAAGAACCGCTCCTTGAGGGCGGACCGCTCCCCGGGCGGCACGGCGGCCGCCACGAAGGTGCCGTCGCGGACGGCGGGGGACGCGCCGAGCGTGGTCACGGTCCGGGCGTTGAAGTCCACCGTCACCACGCCCGCGTCGGACCAGAGCGTGAGCGCCCGGCTCGTCGCGGGGCTGATCCGCGAGGCCGCGAGGTCGGCCACGAGCCCCGACGAGAACGAGAGCCGGGCCCGCACCGAGTCCTCGTGGCCGCCGGCGGCGACGAGGCCCCGGGCCTAGACCCGGTCGAGGCGGCCGGGCTCGAGCGAGAGCACGAGGTCGATGTCGTGGATCATGAGATCGAGCACCACGCCCACGTCGAGCGACCGGAAGGTGAAGGGGGCGAGCCGCTCCGCGTCCACGAGCGTCGCGCCGCGGGCCAGCGCCGCGGCCGCCCGCCAGGCGGGATTGAACCGCTCGACGTGGCCGACGGCCACCGTCCGTCCGTGCCGTCGCGCCGCGATCACGATCGCCCGCGCGTCCTCGACCGTCGCCGCCAGCGGCTTCTCCACGAGCAGGTCGATCCCGGCGGCCAGCAGCGGCAGCGACACCGCCGCGTGGAGCCCCGTGGGCGCCGCCACCACGGCCGCATCGACGAGCCCGACGAGGTCGCGGGGCTCGGCGAGCGGCCGACAGGAGTGCGCCGCCGCCACCCGCTCGCGGCCGGCCGCGTCGGGATCGACGACGGCGACCAGCTCCACGTCGGCCCGCGCGGCGAGCAGCCGTGCGTGGATCGTGCCGAGGTGCCCGCAGCCCACCACCGCCATCCGCGTCCGCGTCATGCAGCCTTCCTCCCCTCGCGGGCCCGGCCGTGCCGCCCGTCCTGCTGCCGGGCGGTGAAGTCGAGCAGTTCGGTCACCTCGAGGCCGAGCATCCCCTGCTGCCGCAGGATCTCCCGCGCCGGCTCGAGCCCCATCCGGGCCCGCCACAGGAGCCGGTGGGCCTCGCCGAGCGACTCGATGACGCGCGGGTCGAAGCCGCCGCGCCGCAGGGCCACGAGGTTCAGGCACCGCGGCCGGGCCGGCGCGCCCTCGCAGAGCATGAACGGCGGCACGTCGTGGAGCACGCGGGACAGCCCGGCGACGAACGACCAGCCGCCGATCGTCGCCCAGTGGTGCACCGCGACGGCGCCGGACAGCGACGCCCGG
>JBJTPA010000341.1:0-9918 GCA_046074885.1 Planctomycetaceae bacterium | reverse complement strand
CTGGCGGGAAGTCGGCTGGCGCTCATGGTCAGTCCCGCGCCTTGAGCACGGTCACGAGGTCGAGACGGTCGAGGAGCCGGCGGACGGCGGCGCCGGCCGCGAAGGCTGCGGCGAGGACCGTCACGGCCGCGACCGCGTAGGTCCGCGGATGCACGACCGCCGGCACCCGGAACAGCTCGGTATCGTATCCCCAGGTCGTCACGAGCACGAACACGCGGCCGAGCACCAGTCCGAGCGGCACCGCCGCGAGCGGGAGGAGCGCCTGCTCGCCGAGGAGGATCGCCGCCACCTCCCGGCGCGTGAAGCCGAGGACCCGCAGGCTGGCGAGGTCTCGCGATCGCTCGATGAGGCTCTGCCGGGCGGTCGTGGCCACGACGCCGCAGGCGATCGCGATCGCGAAGAGCGTGTTCACCGTCCGCATCCGCAGGAGCGTCCGCGCGATCGTCTCGCGGAAGGTGCGGAGTTGCAGCTCGCGCGACACGAACCCGGCCGCCCGCGGGGCGGCGGCGAGCCGGCCGTCGAGTGCGTCGGCCTGCGCGGCGTCGATCGCGAGAAACGCGCCCGAGAACGTCGGCCCCTCGCCGAGCAGTCGAGCGAGCGCGTCGGGGTGGATCCAGGCCGACGTGCCCACCATGTCGTCCACGGTGCCGGCGATCACGATCGAGCCCCGCGGCCGGCGGCCCTCGAGCACGTCCACCTCGACCGCGTCCCCCGGCCGCGTGCCGAGCAGCTGCGCGAGCCGCGTGCTCACGACGAGCCCGTCGCGCCGCGTGTCGTGAACCCTGCCGCGATCGTCGAGCAGGCGGAGGAGTTCCCCGCCCGGCGCGGGCGCCATGAGTTCCTGCCGCCGCTCCCGGGGGCCGGACCGCAGCGTCGCCGGCACCACGCGAAAGGGCTCCACGGCCGCCACGCCGGGCAGCCTCGCGAGTTCCGCGATCACCTGCGGCCCGGCCGGCTCGACGAATGTCACCGACCGGTCGAACCGCTGCACCTCGGTGAACTGGAAGTCGGCGAGGTGCTGCACGGCGTCGCCCACGAACATGCCGAGCACCATCACGGCCGCCCCGAGGGCGATGCCGAGGATCGAGAGCGTGCTGGCGAGCGGTCGCCGCTCCAGGTGCCGCAGCATCATCCGCGTCGTCGGACCGAGGAACGGCGCAAGACCAAGCCGCTCGGGCAGCGACGGGCGGTAGACCGCCGGCGGCTCCGGCTGCATCGCCGCGGCCGGCCGGATCCGCACGGCCCGGGCCACCGACTGCACGACGCCGGTGAGCGCCGCCGCGGCGGCGACCGCGATCGACCCGCCGACGGCCCACGGGTCGATCCGGAACGCGAGCGCCGGGAACCGGAAGAACCGCGAGTACATCGCCGCGAGGCTCTCGCCCAGCCACCAGCCGAGCGGCACACCGAGGGCGGCCCCGATCGCGAGCACGACGAGGGCGAGCTTCACGTAGTGCACGCCGATCTCGCGCGGCGCGAGCCCGAATGCCGCGAGCGTGGCGACCTGCTCCCGCTGGGTGTCGACGAGCCGCGACAGCACGAGGTGCATGAGGATCGCGGTCACCGCGAGGAACACGACCGGCCCCATGCGGCTCATGTTCCGCAGTTCGCGCAGCTCGTTCGTGAGGTAGCGGTGCGACGTCTGGAACTCGCGGCCGAACGCGCCGAGGCCGCCGTAGCGGTCGAGTTCGCGGTCCAGTTCGCGGCACACGTCGCGAACGCTGGCCCCCGGCGCGAGCGTGGCCACCACGTCGTTGAAGGCGTCGGCCATGTCGAATGCGGCCGCGAGTCCCGGGCGGCCCATCCAGAAGACGCCGAACGAACGGTCGTCCGGGAAGGGGCCGCCGGGGCCGATCGTGTAGACGTACTCGGGCGACGTGACCACGCCGACGACGTCGAGCCGCGTGCGACGGCCGTTGAGCACGGCGAAGAGGTGGCCCCCGGGCCGGAGGCCGTGGGCCGCGGCAAAACCCTCGCTGGCTGCCACTTCGGACGGCTTGCCCGCGTCGGGCAGCCGGCCCCGCAGGACCGTCAGGCGGTTGAGCCCGCCGCCATCGTCGCTGCCGGCCGCGTCGGCGATCGAGATCAGCCGGCCCACCGCCGGCCGCCGACGCCCGTCGGCGTCGCGCAGATCGAGGGTGACGTCCTCCACGACGCGGGCCTCGACCCGCGCGATGCCGGGAATCGCGGCCAGCCGGCGGGCCACGATCGCCGGCGCCCGCTTCAAGCGCGCGAACACGTCCGCGAACCGCGACGCGGCCGCGTAATCCCGCTGCGTCGCGCCAAGCGATACGAGCATGCTCCACGACATCACGAGCACGGCCACGCCGCAGGCCATCACGACGGCGACCGCCCCGAGCTGCGGTGCCAGCCGCCACGCATCCCGCACCACCTTCCTGTCCAGCGTCTTCATGCGACTACCGGGGTGGAGGCCGCCTACCAGTGCAGGTCACGCGGCGCCGCGCGCACGGCGTTGACCCGCTCGCCCGCGATCCGCCCGTCGGACATCGTGAGCACCCGGCCGGCGATCGCGGCGATCCCGGCGTTGTGGGTGATGAGCACGGTCGTGGCGCCGATCTCCTCGCTCACCCGCACGATCGCCTCGAGCACGACGACGCCGGTCTTCACGTCGAGGGCCCCGGTCGGCTCGTCGCAGAGCAACACCTCCGGCCGCTTCACGATCGCCCGGGCCACGGCCACCCGTTGCTGCTCGCCCCCCGAGAGTTGTGCCGGAAAGTGGTCGGCCCGGTCGGCGAGGCCGACGAGGGCGAGCGCCTCGGCCGGCGGCATGGGTTTCGCGGCAATGTCCGCCACGACGGCCACGTTCTCGAGCGCGGTGAGCGCCGGCAGGAGGTTGTAGAACTGGAACACGAAGCCCACGTGGTCGCGGCGGTAGGCGGTCCGCGCGGCGTCGTCGGCCGTCGTCAGGTCGTGGTCCTGGAAGACGAGACTGCCGGAGGTCGGCGCGTCGAGCGCGCCGAGGATGTTCAAGAGCGTGGACTTCCCGCTGCCGCTCGGCCCGAGGATGACGATGAACTCACTCCGGTCGAGGTCGAGGTCCACGCCCTGGAGCGCCGCGACCTTCACCTCCCCCATGCTGTAGACCCGCGTGAGGCCCCGCGCGGTAAAGGCTGGCGTGGACATCGTGGGGGACCTCCGGGCAGGATTCTACGCATGCACCATCCCGGCCATTTCGCGCTCCTCGCCGCGGCCGGCGCCGCCGGCACGCTCCTCCGGGCCGGCTGCACGCTGCTGGCCGACCGACTCGTGGGCCACGCCTTCCCCTGGGGCACTCTCGCCGTGAACGTCGCGGGGTCGTTCGCCTTCGGTGCGATCTTCGCGCTGGCCCGGTCGCGGGGCTGGCTCACGGGGCCCCAGGAGGTGATCCTGCTCGTCGGCCTGCTCGGCGGGTTCACGACCTATTCGAGCTTCGCGTTCCAGGCGGTCGAGATGCTGGCCCACGGCCGGACGACGGCGGCGCTCGCCTACGTGGTGGCGACGAACGTCGCGTCCCTGGCAGCCGTGTGGGCCGGCCTGCGGACGTTCGGTCACGTGTGAAACCCCTGGGTGCCGCCGTGAGGATTTCGCTGCTCCTGCTTGCCGCGCTCGTCGCCATCCTGCCGCCGCGCAGCGCCCGGTCGGGCGAACTGCCGCTCGACGTCGTGGAGGATCTCCGGCCCGACGCGCTCCACGCCTGGCACCTCTACGACCACGAGGGCGACTCGCCGACGGTCGGCGACCGCATCTCCCTGGTGGGCCAGTTCGACGTTGAGTCGCGGAGCGTCGTGCTCCGCCAGCCGCCGTGGCTCGTCGTGAGCCCCGAGCCCAGGGCTGACCGCAGCCGCACGCGGCAGGTCTTTGCCGTCGGCCTCGCGCAGGCCCCGGAAGGCCTCGATGCCGACGGGTTCATGCGGGTCGAGGGAACGCTCGTCGCGGCCGATCCCGACCCGGACGACGGCGACCGTGGATACCGGCTCGATGCGGCCCGGGCCGAGCCGATCCGGCTTGCCCGACCGCTCGCCGAACTCGAGGCCGACGTGGCCGGCATCGTGCGTGGGGCGGAGGCCCGCCTGCGGACGGTCTGCATGGAGCACGAGCTGCGGCACGACTTCGACCCGGACCCGCTGGGCATGTCGTGGCACAACGGGCGGATCGCCTTCACCGCGCGGCTCTCCGCGCACCCGGGCTTTTCGTTCAAGCCGGTGGCCTATGCGACCGTGAGCGTCGTCTTCGATCCGGCGACGGGCGAGGCCGACCGTCTGATCGTGACCCGCCGCCTCTGGGCCGACCCGCCCGACTGAACCGGCCCTCCGCCGGACTTCGCGACCGGATGCGGACCGTGCCTGGTCGCCTCGCTACGGCCTTCATGCACCCCGCGCGTAGGAGCGGCCCGTCTTCAGGCCGGCGACGAAGACCGCGAGGGCCACGGCCCCCGTGAAGAAGATCGTGGCGCCGTGATCCGCGACCCCGGCGGCCCTCAACTCGGATCTTTGGCTCCGATTTGGCTGGCCGGCGTGCGTCGGCTAAATTTGGACGTCAAGATCCTGTTGGGCATCGCCGACGCGAAGGAATTTCTTTGCTCTCCCAGACTGTCGAGTACGCCCTCCGGGCCGCGACGTACCTCGCCGCGGAAGCCGGGGCCTCGCGAAAGCTCGGCCAGATCGCCGGCGCCACGAAGGTGCCGAACGCGTACCTCTCCAAGGTCATGCAGCAGCTCGTCCGCGCCGGTCTCGTGACCAGCCGCCGCGGCGTCGGGGGCGGCTTCGCGCTGGCCAAGCCGTCGGAAAAAATCCGCATCCTCGAGGTCGTGCAGGCCGTCGAGCCGATCCAGCGGATCACGGCCTGCCCGCTGGGTCTCGCCGCCCACGGCAGGCGGCTCTGCCCGCTGCATCGCCGACTCGACGATGCGCTGGCGTCGATGGAGAAGGCGTTCGCCGCGACCACGCTCGCCGAGGTCCTCGCGGAGCCGGCCACGAGCGTGCCGCTGTGCGCTTTTCCGCGGGCGGCGGCCCGCCGGTGAGGGCGAAGCCGAATCGGGGCGGAGAGATTCGAACTCTCGACCTCCTGGTCCCAAACCAGGCGCGCTAGCCAGACTGCGCTACGCCCCGAGTGACGACGAGTGTACCCGCGATCGGGCCGCCGTCATCCGCCGCGTTGCTCGCCGCGAGTATCAGGCCGCGGCACGCGACTTCTCGCCGGTGATGTGCTCGAGCAGCCGCTGGAACTCGTCGAGGTCGCCGAACGGGATCACGATCCGGCCGGCCCCCTTGCCGTTGGCGTGGACCACGACCTTCGCGCCGAGCGCCCGACGCAACTGCCCCTCGACCGCCGCGATCTGGCTCGACCGCCGCGTCGCCGGCCGGCCCGGCTTCCGCTTCGCCGCCGGCGCCGCGGCGACGTCACTCGGCCCTGCGTCGCCGGCCGCGGCGGCAGGCGCAGCCACGATGTCGGCCGCCTCCTCGCGGCGAATGATCTCCTGCACCTCCGTTTCGACGGCCCGCACCGACAGCCCCTCGGCCGCGACGCGATTCGCGAGCCGCACCTGCTCGGCCTCGTCACCGAGCGGAAGGAGCGCGCGGGCATGGCCCATCGAGACCGCGCCGGCCCGGAGCTTTTCCTGCACGGCGGCGGGCAGGTCGAGCAGCCGGATCAGGTTCGCGACGTGCGAGCGGTCGATCGAGAGCCGCTTCGCAAGCTCCTCCTGCGTGCAGTTCCACGTGGCGAGATACTGCCTGAAGCTCGCCGCCTTCTCCAGCGCGTCGAGGTCGCGGCGCTGGAGGTTCTCGACGATCGCGATCTCCGACATCTGCCGGTCGTCCACGTCAAGCACGCGGGCCGGCAGCTTCTCCCAGCCGATCCGGCGGGCGGCCGCGAGCCGCCGCTGGCCGGCGATGAGCTGGTAGCGGCCGCCCCGGGCCCGCACCACGATCGGCTGCACGAGGCCGTGCGCGCGGAGGCTGTCGGCGAGTTCCGCGAGGTCGGCATCCGCCACCACCGTCCGCGGCTGCCACGGATTCGGATCGACGAGGGCGAGGGCGAGCTCGCTCGAAGGCAGCGACGCGGCGGCCTGCTCCACCTCCTCGGGGGCGTGGAGGATGAGGCGGGCGGCGCCCGAGCCAAGGCCGGGGTGGGCGGCGGGCGCGGCGGCGCCGGCCGCCGCCGCGGGGGCGACGGATTCCAGCCCGGCCCGTCCCAGGAGAGCCTCGAGTCCGCGGCCCAGTCGTCGTTCCTTATTCACAGTCCCGAACCTCCATGCAGAGTTCCACGTAGGCCCGCGCCCCCGGCGAGCGCGGTGCGTGATCGATCACCGACCGGCCGTGGCTCGGCGCCTCGGCCACGGCCACGTCGCGGGGCACGACCGTCTCGAAGACGATCTCCCCGAAGAAGTCGCGGACCTCGGCCTCGACCTCGGCCGTGAGGTCGAGCGCCGCGTCGTGCATCGTGAGCACGATGCCGCTGAACGAGAGCCGTCCCGGCTGCTCCTGCATCACGTCGCGGATGACCTCGATCATCTGCGTGAGCCCCTCGAGCGCGAAGTACTCGCACTGGATCGGCATCAGCACCTCGGTGCTGCCGGCGAGCGCCGTCCGCGTGAGCTCGCCGGCCGAAGGGGGGCAGTCGATGAGGCAGTAGTCCCAGGCGGAGAGGCCGTGGGCGAGATGCGCCTCGAGCGTCCGCGCCCCGGCACGGACCTGCGCCGCGATCCGCTCGAGGTCGCGGACCCCGCGGCTGCCCGGCAGGATCGAGAGCCCCGGCACGGGCCCGGGCACGACCGCCTCGGCCAGCGGCGTCTCGAGCACGAGCGGGTGCACCGGCGCGGGCTGCGCCCCGAAGCCGGTGGTGGCGTTGCACTGCGGGTCGAGATCGACGAGCAGCGTGCGCTGGCCCCCGTGGGCCAGGGCCGCGGCGAGGTTCGTCGCGGTCGTCGTCTTGCCGACGCCGCCCTTCTGGTTGGCCACGCAGAGAATCCTTCCCACGCGCAGAACCCTTGCTCACGGACCCGGAGGCACGACAGGTGCCATCGGGATATCGGCCACCGCAGGCACGACCGTCACGTCGTGCGCGACGATTCCCGAAAACCGGCGCGCCGGGCAATCTCCCCGCAGGCGGACCGACTGGTTCCACGTGAAACCACTGAGCTTGCGCCACCCACCCACATTGCCCAGCCAGCCACGCCGTCACGTTTTCACGTGGAACAGGGTAGCGCCGGGTTGATCGCGTGCCCAACGGCCCCACCCGCTCGGCTTAGGTCCGGTACGAGTTGCGTTCGCTGCGGCGAAGCGCCGCGGGTCCGCATCCTCGTCCCGAGACCCCGCCGTCGCTGCCGTCGAAAGTTGGGGAGGCGAGGGGCTGCCCATTGCCCTGAGAGCCGGCGTTGGCGGCTGGCGCAGGCAGGATGCCGGAGCGCAGACGCCATCGAGTGAACGAAGCCCAGGATGGGCGCAGTGAACCTCCGGCGACGGGGCATGGGCGGCCCATCGCCGGCGCCAGCCAAGCGGGCCCGGCGTCGGCGGTCACTCGAGCGGGTTAAACACCAAACCGCTCGCGAGCTTCGGGTAGAAGTACGTGCTCTTCGCCGGCATCCGCTCGCCGGTCTCGCTCACCCTGCGGATGTCCTCGACCGTGGCCGGCATCACCAGGGCGGCGAACGGGTACTTCCCGGTGCCGAGGCCCTCCACCACCTCGCGGACGAGGTGCACGTAGCCGGGCGTCGGAAGCGTCTTCGCCCCGAGGAGGTCGCCCACGAGGAGCCGGTGCAGGATCGCCACGCCAAGGCTCCGCCAGGCCGGGCCGTGGTCGGCCGCCACCGCGTCCATCCGGGCCCGCCCCGCGGGCGTGATCCGGGCCAGCGACCAGGTCTGGTCGCCGGCCGTGTAGAGACCGATGGTGCCCTGCTCGCCCTCGGTCTCGATCGATTGCCACACGGCGTCGGCCGCCGCCGGACCGTGGCCCGCTGGACGCACCGCGAACGAGTCGCCGAGCTTCGCGACCAGGTCCTTCACGGTGGCGACGACGGGCTCCACGAACAGGCGGTGGGTGGGCAGCACGACGAGCCCCGGGTCGCTCATCCCCACGAGCATCATGAGCACGAAGTTGGCCGGGTGGTCGGCCGGCAGCGCCTGGCCGCCGTGATCCTGGGCCCACTGGGCCGCCACCTCGTCGCGGTAGTTGCAGGCGGTCTCGTAGCGGTGGTGGCCGTCGGCGATGAACACGGGCTTCGGGCCCATGAGCCCCGCCACCTTCGCCGCCACCGCCTCGTCGGCGAGCGGCCACATCCGGCTCCGCACGCCAAGGTGGTCCGTGGCCTCGACCGGTGGCCGGCCGGCGACGGCCGCGTCGAGCAGCGCCTGCACCTCCCCCGCCGGGTCCGGGTAGAGCCCGAACACCTGCGACAGGTTCGCCCGGCAGGCCCGCGTGAGCAGGAGCCTGTCTTGCTTCGGGCCGCTCATCGTCTCCTCGTGGGGATGGATGTTCCCGGCCCCGAACCGCTCGAGCCGCACCCGGGCCATCACCCCGCGGCGGACGTGCGTCCGCCCCTCGACCTCGAATTCCTGGTGGTAGACGTAGAGCACCGCGGCCGGCTCCTGCATCACCACCCCCTGCTCCCGCCACTCGCGGAGGAACCTCGCGGCCCGGGTGTACTTGTTCGTCCGCTCGTCGTCCCCCGGCTCCTCGCGGTTGAGCTCGAGCCGGATCACGTTCGCGGGGTGCCGCTCGTACAGCGCCTTCTGCAGGGCGGCATCGATGACGTCGTAGGGGGGCGCGATCACCTGCGACAGGGCGCCGACGTGCTTGGGGTCGTAGCGGAGGCCGCGGAGCGAGGCGACGGTGGGCATCGTGTTTCCGGGTGCTGGAGGGCGGGATGAAGCGGGGCCGGGATCCTATCAAATCCGCGCGGCGTTTCCCGTGAAACGCATGTGCGGCGACCCGCATTGCTCGGGGCTGCCCACACCCTCTCGCCAGACGTTCGCCGAAACCCTCCCGGCTTCGGCTCTCTGCATGTCCGCTTCGCTTCGGCATCCATGCCTTCGCTCGCTCCCATAGCCCGCTCGTGGGCATGGGCAGCCCCTCGCGGACTCGCACCGCGCCCGCGGGCTCTCACGGGCAGAACGTTCGATTGTGGGAGGCGCGAGGAAGGAGGCTCAGGGCCGCCCAGTGCCCTCGGAGCCTGCCCCCCGCGGCTCCGCTCGCCGCCTCGGCGGGCGGCCGCGTGCCGCCGCTCAGCGGCGGCCCTGCGAGCCCGGAGGTGCGAGCAGCCGGCCGTCTGGCCGCACCTCGGCTGCGGCCGCGACGGCCCAAGCGAAAACGGGCAGGATGCCCGTGTTTCGCGTGAAGTCAGTACCTGTAATACTCGGGCTTGAAGGGCCCGTCGACCGGGATGTGCATGTACTCGGCCTGCTCCTTCGTGAGCTTGGTGAGCTTCACGCCGAGCTTGTCGAGGTGCAGCCGGGCCACCTCCTCGTCGAGCTTCTTGGGGAGCAGGTGGACGCCCACGTCGTACTTGTCGGTCTCGGTCCAGAGGGCGAGCTGCGCGAGCACCTGGTTCGTGAAGCTCGTGCTCATCACGAACGACGGGTGGCCGGTCGCGCAGCCGAGGTTCACGAGCCGCCCCTCGGCCAGCACGATCACGGAGTTGCCCGAGGGGAGCGTGTAGCGGTCCACCTGCGGCTTGATTTCGACCTTCTTGACGCCCTTGGTGTTGTTCAGCCAGGCGACGTCGATCTCCAGGTCGAAGTGCCCGATGTTGCAGATGATGGCGTCGTTGGGCATCTTCTCGATGTGGCGGCCGAGGATCACGTCGCGGCGGCCGGTGGCCGTCACGAAGATCTGGCCCCTGCCGGCGGCCTCCTCCATGGTGGTCACCTCGTAGCCCTCCATCACCGCCTGCAGCGCGTTGATGGGGTCGATCTCGGTGAC
>JBJTPA010000340.1:0-13003 GCA_046074885.1 Planctomycetaceae bacterium | reverse complement strand
GGGCCGTGGGCGGGAGCACGTGCACGAGCGCCGCCGCGAGTTCGGCGGGGTTTTCCCCGGCTCCGCCGGCCGGCACGCCGTCGGCCCGCACGACCTCCGCCCGGAAGAAGAAGTGCCGGGCGACCGTGTCGACGAACTCCTGATTGCTCTCGATGTTGAGCCGGCGGCCCCCCAGCACGCCCGTGATCCGGTGGATGAGGCCGACCTCGTCCGGACAGTCCACCCGGACGATCTCCCGGGAAGCGTGAGCCTGCGTCATCACCACGCTCCGCCGGTCCGCGCCGCACCGCCAAAGCCGCCGCGGCCAGCAGGCTCCCGGGGCACCCAGGCGAGCACGACGTCGTCCACCGAGATGTCGGTCTTCTTCGCCGGGATCTCGATCGCCTCGAGCGTGATCCGCTCCGGCGCCGTCTCGAGCCGGATCCGTTCCAGTTCCGTCTCGATGGCCTGCTCCATGGCGACTCGCTTCTCCTCGAGCGACGTCAGGCTCTCCTCCGCGTGGGCCACGTCGGCCTGCTGGCGGGCGGCGCGGCTTGCCGACCGCATCGACGTGGCGGCGCGGCCGATGTTCGCGGCGCTCGCCTTCTTGCGGCCGAGCAGCGCGCCCAGCACCGCCGAGCCGATCGACACGTAGGTCTGCAGCGACTGGTTCTTGGCCTCGGCCTTTTCCCGCTCCACCTTCTGGCGGGCCCGCTCGATCCGGTCCACGAGCGTGGCGAGCTTGGCGGCGTGCTTCTCGCGGACCTTCTCGATCTCGGAATCGCGCCACTCGCGGACGCGGTGGGCGATCCGGGCGCGGAACTCCCCCTCCGTCTCGTCGGGCCGCGAGACCGCGTCGATCGCCGGGGCCGAGAAGGCCGTGAGCCTCGTGCGGCCGAGAAAGCCCTTGAGCGACGTCGCGAGCGACGCGTAGCCCCGTGGTCCGGCGAGCGCGGCCGGCAGGCTCGCGAACGAGCCCGGCCGCGGCGCGGGCTCGACCTGCGGCGGTTCCGCCAGCCGCTCGCCCGCCTCCCATGCCGACTCGCCGAGCGAATCCCCCGCCGGCGCGATGCAAAACACCTCGCGGTCGACTTCGATGCCGGTCCCGGCCTTCGCATAGCGGACCCGCGCGCGGCCGAGGATCGCGGGGCGGTAGACGATGCGCTCGTCGGGGACGAGCGCACCGCGCGGCGCGAAAAAAACCTCGCGGACGCCCGGCGGGAGGATCGGCCGGGGGCCGCCGGCTTCCGCGGCGGACGCAGCTCGAGACGAAGCGCCGGATGCCGTGACAGGTGTCGTGCCGGGCGTCGCGCGGTGAGTCGCCGCGGCTTCAGCCTGTGGCGCCGCGGCCGTGAGCCGGCGGATCTCCTCGCGGAGGAGCGGGCCGCGGAGGTAGGCCATCGTCCAGCGGGTCTCGAACAGCGTCTCCTCGTCGCCGTGGACGCTGTGCATGAGGAACCGCCGCTGGCCGAGGCCCGAGAGGAGCGCGTCGAGCCGTTGGCGGTCGAACGAGCCGCCGGCGCTTGCGGCGGCGCCCTCGAGGCCGTCGAGCACGCGGGCCTTGTCGCGGGCGGTCTGCAGCCGGCCCAGGAACCAGAGGCCCGCGTTCGAGAGCCCCTTGTAGTCGAGGTCCACGGGGTTCTGCGTGGCGAGCACCACGCCGAGGCCGTAGGCGCGGGCCTGCTTCATGAGCGTGAGGATTGGCGTCTTGCTCGGCGGGTTGGCCGTGGGCGGCACGTAGCCGAACACCTCGTCCATGAGGAACAGCGCCTTGAGCGACGACGTGCCCCCCTGCCCCCGCATCCACGACACCGCCGCGCCGGCGAGGAGCGTGACGAACGCCATCCGCTGGGCGTCGGAGAGGTGCGCGATCGACACCACAGCCACCCGCGGTTTTCCTGCGGGGGTCCAGAGCAGGCGACCCAGATCGAGGGGCTCGCCGTCGAGCCAGGCGTCGAATCCCGGGGCCGCGGCCACGGTGTTGAGCCTGCTCGCGAGTTGGAAGCGGTCGCCCGCGGGAAAGAAGTTCTCGAGCTCCAGGAAACCCACCCGCTCGATCGGCGGCGTGGGGACGGCCCGGACGAGCGTGCCGAAGTCGACTTTTCCTCCCGCCTTCCACAACGCGTCGAGGATCGCCGACAAAAGAACGTGCTCGCGGCTCGTGCCCGGCTCGCCGTCGACGCCGATGAGCGCGAGGATCGCCGAGACGAGCGACTCGATCCGCTCGCGGCGGGCCTCGGGGTCGTCGAGGATCTCCGGCGGCGGCGCGTCGAGGCTGCCGAGCATCGCGAGCGGCCGGCCGGTGCGGCTGCCGGGCGTGTAGACGGCCATCTCGGCCGCCTCGTGGAGCCGGCGGATGCGGTCGCCCGACTGGCCGCTCGCCGCCAGGCCTTCGGTCCATTTTCGTGCGGTCTTTTCGGCCAGGGCCTCGAGTGTCGTTCCCTCGCGCTTGGCGGCATCGGGCTCGATCCACGGCAGGAAATCGGCCGGCGCGAGATCCGGGAACGAGAGCAGGATGTTGGCGAGGTCGCCCTTCGGGTCGATGACGAGCGTCGGAATCCCGTCGAGCGCGGCTTCCTCGACCAGGCCGATCAAGAGGCCTGTCTTGCCGCTGCCGGTCATGCCCACGCAGACGGCGTGGGTCGTGAACCGCCGCGCGTCCACGAGCACGGGCTCGGCCGTCGGCTCGCCGCGGGCCGGATCGACCTTGCGGCCGAGGTAAAAGACGCCGAGCCCCTCGATCGAGTCGGGAAGCGTCTCCGCCGTCGCCGCGCCGACCTTCGTCCGCTTCGCCATCGGTCGAAACCCTCCGCCGTGCCGTCCGCCGCACCACGATCGACGGCGATCGATGGCTCGCGAACGCGGGATTATCCACGCTGCTGGACGTCATCGCGAGTCCGCTGCATCGCCGGGCGGTGCAACGCACGCCCCCTGTCACCGGGGGGTGTCACGGCTCCTTGCGATCCCGACAGCGGCCCGGGCCGTGCCTTTCCCGGTTAAAACGGGTTTGGCTCCTGCGGCGGCCGCGACGTACGATCTCCGTTCCCGGAGGACGCCCGCTCCCGCGATGAGCACCATGCCAGCCAGGCCGCGGATCCTGATCATAGCAGCGGCGGCCCTGTCGATCGTGATCGTCGGCCTGGCCGACACGCTCGCCGGCGTCCGTGTCGATCGCGGGGCCGCCTGCTCCGTCGAGGGCGACTCGTGGCGGGCCGACCGGGGCACCAAGGCCGAGGAGGCCGGCGAGTCCGACGGTGACGAGGAGGGCGGGCGGGAGGTCCACCTCTTCGCCAGCGACGCGCTGGCCTGCCGCCTCGATTCGGTCTGGCACGCGGCCACGCAACCGCCGCCGCTCTGTGCGGCCGAGCGCCCGCGCCGCGACGCGCTCGTCCGCGGCCCGCCCACGGCCCGCTGACGCTCGGGGCGGTGGTTCGCCACCGTCCGCGGTCGTCGCGCCTCCTCCCCGCCCGGCATGCGGCTCGCCCCCCGTGCATGCCCGTTCCCCGCCCTCCGTCCGCTTCCTCCATGACGTCGCCAGCCCACGCCTCCGCCCACGACCTCGCGGCGCTCGTCGCCGAGGCCGCCCACTACCTGCCGGCGCAGGGGCCGATCGCCGTCTTCATCCACCACAACACCCTCCACGCCTTCGAGGGCGAGCGGTTCGAGCAGGCCGTGGTGCACGCGGCCGCCCTGCTCGACACGGAGCCGTTCCTGGCCGAGAGCCGCTACCGTGAGGAACTCGCCCGCGGGCGGATCCGCGTGGCCGACATCGACGCGGTGCTCGACCGCGAGGATCGCGAACGGCCGCCCGCGGCCCTCGCCGGCGGCAGGGTCACGGCCCGCGACCTGCACCGCGCGCTGTTGCTCCATCCGGTCCGCCAGGAGTCCGACGCCGCCGTCCGCTGGACGCTCACCGAGAGCGACGCGATCGAGCGGTTGCGGGACGACCTGCCCGAGGCCATCCGCTGGCGGCTGCTCGCCGACGCCGTCGACGCTCCCGACGGCCGCCACCAGTTGCCGAACGTCGAGGACGAGGCCGCGCGGCGGGCCACCTACGCGCGGGCGGTCCGGGGCGTGTCCGACCGCGAGCGGCTCGCGTGCAGCGAACTGTGGCACGCGTGCGTGGAGTCGGTGGCGACGTCGCGGCCGGCGGTGGTGCATGTGCGGCCGCCGTTGCGGCTGCGCGACCTCTTCCGGGGCGTGGACCCGACGATCGACACCGATGAACTGGTCCACCCGCTGCTCATCCGGCTCTGCGCCGCGTTCCTCGACCAGGGCGTGGCGAGCTGGACGATGCCCGACCGCGACCGCGGCCTGCTCGCCGCGGTCGTGGCGCTCCGCGGGAGCGCGGGCGGCCCCACCGAGCCGTGGAGCACGCGGCTGCCGGCGGCGCTCGCCGCCTCCCGCGGGCTCGCGGCGGAAGAGGTGATCGAGGCTGAACTCGCGCGATGCGGCGTGTCCGAGGCCGACCGCGGGCGGTTCATCCGCCAGACGCTGCTCGCGCTGCGGGGCTGGGCAGGGTTGATCCGCCAGTTCGAGGAGCGGCCCGACCGGGCGCCGACCTGCGCCGTTCCCGCGAGGCTCATCGACTTCCTCGCGCTGCGGCTCGTGCTCGACCGCGTGGCGGCCGAGTGGGCCGCCGCGCGGATCGGCGGCGGAACGAACGGCCGCGGCGGCGTGGATCTCGCGGCGCTGCGGAGCGAGCTTGAGGACCGGTGTCCGGCGCGACGCGGGCCGGGCACGCTCGCCCGGGCGTTCCTCCTCCACCAGGTGTCGCAGCTCCTCGGGCTCGGCGCCGCCGACATCCGGACCCTCGACGAGAACGAGGTCCTGCGGCTCGAGCACGCCATCGCCGACTTCGACGGCGTCACGCGGCGGCGGCTGTTCCATCTCGCGTACGAGCGGCGGCACCGGATCACGATCCTCGACGCGCTCGCCGCGCACGTGGACGTGGCGACCGTCCCGGCCGGGACACCGCCGCCCGGCCAGATCGTGCTCTGCATCGACGAGCGGTGCGAGTCGTTCCGGCGGCACGTCGAGGAACTGGGCCTCGGCTACGAGACGTTCGGCACCGCCGGCTTCTTCGCCGTGCCCATGTACTACCGCGGGCTCGATGACTGGCACGCCTCGCCGCTGTGCCCGATCGTGATGAAGCCGTCGCACACCGTCGTCGAGGTGCCCGAGGCGGAGTCGGTCGCCGACCACCGCCGGCGCGTCGACCTGCGGCGCCGCTACGGCCAACTCGCCGGCGGCCTGTCGAGCGGCTCGCGGACGCTGTTTCGCGGCGGGCTGTTCACGGTCCTCGCGGGCAGTCTCGCCGCGGTGCCGCTCGTGGCCCGCGTGGCGTTCCCGCGGCTCTCGGCCCGCATCGGCAGGTCCGCGGCCGAACTCGCGCGCGGCCGGATCGCGACCCGGCTCGAACTGTTCCGCGATGCCGCCACGGGGCCGCTCGTCGACGGCACCCTTCCCGGCTTCGACGTGGCGGAGATGGCCGGCTGCGTGCGGCGGGTGCTCGAGGACATCGGCCTCACGACCCGCTTCTCGCGGCTCGTCGCGGTGCTCGGCCACGGCTCGTCGAGCCGCAACAACCCCCACGAGAGCGCCTATGACTGCGGCGCCTGTGGCGGCGGCAAGGGAGGGCCGAACGCCCGGGCCTTCGCCCTGATGGCCAACGATCCGCGGGTGCGGGCGCGACTGGCCGCGGAAGGGCTCTCGATCCCCGCCGACACCCGGTTCGTCGGTGGCCTGCTCGACACCTGCGCGGACGCGATCACCTGGTGCGACGAGGATCGCCTGCCGGATACCCACCGCGACGACATGCGGCGGCTGCGGGAGGCCTGCCTCGCCGCGACGGAACTCGACGCCCACGAGCGCTGCCGGCGGTTCGAGACCGCCGGCTTCGGCCTCACGCCGCGGGAGGCGTTGGCACACGTCGAGGCGAGGAGCGTGGACCTTGCCCAGGTGCGGCCAGAGCTCGGCCATGCCACCAACGCCGTCGCCGTCATCGGCCGCCGCTGGCGAACCCGCGGACTGTTCCTCGACCGGCGGGCGTTCCTCGTCTCCTACGACCCGACGATCGATGCCGACGGGGCTATCCTTGCGCGGACGCTCGCCGCCGTCGGCCCGGTCGGCGCGGGCATCAACCTCGAATACTTCTTCTCGACGGTCGATCGCCTCGGCTACGGCGCCGGCACGAAGCTGCCCCACAACATCACGGGGCTCATCGGCGTCATGGACGGCCATGCCAGCGACCTCCGAACTGGGCTCCCCTGGCAGATGGTGGAGATTCACGAGCCGGTGCGGCTCCTGATCGTGATCGATGCCACGCCCGAGGCGATCCTCGCGGCCGCGGAGAAGGTTCCCGTCGTCAAGAACTTCGTCGTCAACGGCTGGGTGCAGCTGGTGTCGTGGCACCCGGAGACGGGCGCGCTCGTGGTGTTCGAGGACGGCGGATTCCGGCCCTACGAGCCCGAGAACCTGCAGGCACCGGTCGTCGATCGCTCCGTCGAGTGGTACGGCGGCCACCGCGGGCACCTCGACCCCGCCCGCGTGCTGGCCGCCCTGCCGCCGCACGACCGCCGCCCCGCGGGAGGTGCCGCGTGACCGCCCATGACCTGATCTCGGGGCTCGTGATCGCGCAACTCGCGGCGCCGGCCCTGGCGCTCGCGGCGATCGGGCTGCCGGCGATCATCGGCCGCCCGCTCGGCGAGCGGGCCACCACGCGGTCGGTCGGGGCGGGCTTCGCGGCCGGGTTCCTCGCCGCGGCGGCCCTGCTCGCGGTGCTCGTGGTCCGGGGCTTCCGGCCGGAGGTCGTGCCGGTGGCGACGCTCTTCACCGTCGGCCACCACGAGGCCACGCTGCGGCTCGTCGCCGACGCGCTCTCGGTGCCCTACGTCTGCTTCTCGACCGGCCTGTGCTGGCTCGTCAACGCGTTCGCCGGCAAGTACCTCCACCGCGAGCCGGGCTTCACGCGGTTCTTCATCCTGCTCGCGCTGTTCGGCACCGGCATGAACCTGCTCGTGCTCGCCGACAGCATCGACGTGCTGTTCGCGGGCTGGGAGTGCGTGGGCATCTCGTCGGCCCTGCTCATCGGCTTCTTCCACGAGCGCGGCAACGCCGTGCGGGCGGCGCTGCGGGCCTTCACCACCTACCGGATCTGCGACGTCGGCATCCTTGCGGCGAGCGTGGTCGTGCACCGCGCCGTCGGCTCCGGCGACTTCGAGCGACTGTTCGCCGTGGACTGGCCCCACGGGACGGCGCTCGTGCCGGCGGCGACGGCCACGGTCGTGTCGCTCCTGCTCGTGTTCGCGGCGCTCGGCAAGACGGCGCAGGTGCCGTTCTCCGGCTGGCTGCCGCGGGCGATGGAGGGCCCCACGCCGTCGAGCGCGATCTTCTACGGGGCGCTCTCGATCCACGCGGGCGCCTACGTGCTGCTCCGCTGCGGGCCGCTCCTCGACGAGGCGCCGGCCGCCCGCATCGCGCTCATCGTGATCGGCGCAGGCACGGCCCTCCACGCCAGTCTCGTGGGCCGCGTGCAGACCGACCTCAAGAGCGTGCTCGCCTACGCGTCGATGACGCAGGCCTCGCTGATCCTGGTCGAGATCGGCCTGGGCTGGCGGGTGATCCCGCTCGTGCACGTCGTCGGCCACGCGGTCGTCCGCAGCCTGCAGATCCTGCGATCGCCGTCGGCGCTCCACGACCGCCACGAGCTCGAGGCGGCGCTCGGGGGCCACCCCGGTCCCGGCGGGCAGTGGCCCGTGAGCGTGCTTCCGGAGGCGTGGCAGCGGGCCCTGTACCGCGTGGCGCTCGACCGCGGCTACGAGGAGATGGTGGTGAGCCGGTTCGTGGTCGGCCCGGTGCTGCGGCTGCTCGACCGCGCTGCCGCGGTCGAGACGCGGTGGATCCGCTGGCTCGGCGGGGATTCCCCGGGAGGCCGCCGATGACCGCCGTCCCGGCCCTGAGCGTCCCGCAGGCTTGGCTGCTGCCCGGCGTCGTCGTGGCCGTCGCCGCGCCGCTCGTCGGTGCGGGCGTCGCCGCAACCGGCCTCGTGAACCGCTGGCTGCGGCCGCTCGCCCTCGTCGCGTCCGGTGTCGCGCTCGTGGCCAGCCTCGTGGTCACCGCGGCGGTGCAGGCGGGCGACGGCACGCCCCTCGCCTGGGGCGAGGCGCTCGGCGGCGGACGGCTGGTCTACGTGGACGGCCTGGGCGCCGCGCTGCTGGCCTACGCGGCGCTCGTCTCGGCCGCCATCCTGCTCGTGGCCCCGCGCCGGATGCTCGACGCCGCCTCGGTCCGCCGCACGCTCCTCGGCTTCGCGGCCACGCTCGCCCTCTTCGCCACGAGCCACCCGCTGGCGCTCGTCGTGCTCTGGATCGCGACCGCGCAGCCCACCTGGCGTTCGGCGCGGACGACGCCCGGCGGCCGGCCCGCGGCGCGGGTGTTCGCGGTCTACATGACGGCGGCGCTCGCGTGCATGGCGGCCGGCACGTGCATGCTCGTGGCGGATCCGCCCTGGGAGCGGTCGAGCGGTCCGATGGGCGTGGCCGGCGGCTGGCTCGTGGCCGCGGCGGTCATGATCCGCAAGGGCATCGTCCCGTTCCACTCCTGGTACCCGGCGCTCTTCTCGGGCGCCGCGCTCTCGACGGCGCTGCGGGCCACGCAACCGCAGGTGGCGGCCTACACGGCGGTGCGGCTGCTCGTCGGCCACGCCGACGGCGTGCCCCACGAGCTCGAGGTGCTCTCGCTGTTGGCGCTCGTGACCGCGGTCTACGGCGGGGCGCTCGCGGTCGTGCAGCGCGACCTGCGCGGCTTCCTCGGGGCCCTGGCGATGAGCCAGTCGGCGCTCGTGCTCGCGGGTTTGTCGGGCAGGCTGCCGATGGAGCTCACCGGCGCGTTCTGCGTGTGGATCTCGAGCGGACTGGCGATCACCGGGATCGGCCTCGTCGCGTGGGCGCTCGAGAGCCGGGCCGGCGAGATCTCGCTCGAGACCCTCCAGGGACGGTTCTGGGACGCCCCCGCCCTGGCGGCGTTCTTCCTCCTCTTCGGCATGGCCTCGATCGGCTTTCCCGGCACGCTGTCGTTCGTGGCCGACGATCTCATCGTGTCGGGCAGCCTCGAGGAGAACGTCGGCGCGGGGCTCATGGTGATCGCCTCCACCGTGCTCTGCGGCATCGCCGTGATGCGCTGCTGGTTTCACGTGTTCGGCGGCCCCACCGGCACCGACAACCCGCGGCACGCGATCCTGCCCCGCGAGCGGGTGTCGTTCACCGCCCTGCTCGCCGTCGTCGTCGGCCTCGGCCTCTGGCCCGGGCCGCTGGTGAGGTCGCTCGACCGGGCCGCGGAGCAGATCCTCCGCATGTCCCCCGCCCCGCACCCGTCCGATCCGGTTTCGTCCCCACCCTCCTCTCCCTCGTCCCCCTGACCCCGAAAGGAATCCCATGCCCACCCTTCCCCTCGCCGCGCTCTGCGGGCAGGTGCCGGTGCTCCTCGCCGTGTTCAACGCCGAGCAGATGGCCCGCATCCTCGAATCGCTCGAGCGCAACCTGCTCACGCCGATCCCGCTGTGCTTCGTGCTCGGCATCCTCTGCACCCTCATCCATGGCGGCATCAAGATCCCGAAGGAGCTCTACCTCTCGATCGCGATCTTCCTGCTCATGTCGATCGGCTTCATCGGCGGGCACGAACTGGCCCACGAATATCATGAGCACGGCGTGGCGACGATCTGGAAGCCGGCGCTGGCGACGCTCGTGCTCGGCTGCGTGACGCCGATCTCGGCGTACCTCGTGCTCCGGTACCTCTGCCGCTTCTCGATCGCCGACTCGGCGGGCATCGCGGCCCACTACGGCAGCACGTCGGCGGTGACGTACGCCGTGGCCAACTCGTTCGTCGAGCAGACGCAGCACCCGGCCGACAGCTTCCTGCCGACGCTCGTCACGATCCTGGAGTGCCCGGGGATCGCGATCGCGCTCGTGCTCGGGGCGGCGCTCTCGGCCCGCGAGCGGGCGCGGCGGCCCGCGGAGCCCGGCACGCTGGTCCGGGAGTCGAAACTCGGCGAGGCACTCTACGAGGTGATGACCGGTCAGTCGATCATGCTCATGGCGGGCTTGCTCGTGATCGGCTTCATCTCGACCCTGTTCATGGACCCCAAGGGCTTCAGCCCTTCTACGACTTCTTCCAGAGCAAGGGGATGCTGTTCCGCGGCTGCCTCTGCATCTTCCTCCTGGAGATGGGGCTCGTGGCGGGCGAGCGGCTCGGCGACCTTCTCAAGGTCGGCCCCGCCCTCGTGGCGTTCGGCATCCTCATGCCGCTCGTCCACGGATTCCTCGGCGTGTACCTCGGGCACCTCGCGGGGCTCAACCTCGGCGGCTGCACGGTGCTCGGGGCGATCGTGGCAAGCGCCTCGTACATCGCGGCACCGCCGGCGGTGCGGCTCACGCTGCCGGAGGCCAACCCGACGCTCTCCATCACGGCCGCCCTGGCGATCACGTTCCCCTTCAACATCGCCTTCGGCATCCCGATCTACTTCGAGATGGCCAAGTGGGTCGGGGCCACCTGACGGCCGCGACGGCGTCCGGGGCGTTTCACCCCGGACGCCGTTCCCCGCGGTCATCGTTCCTGCTTCAATAGCGTCCGCAACCACCCGTCACTTCGGAGAAACCGTCATGCAGCTCTACCCGCTCAAACTCGTCTCGGTCGTGGGCGAGACCGTGATCATGGAGGACATCGCCAAGGAGGGCGTCAAGCTCGGAGCCACCGGCTACACGCTCGCCGAGGTGGTGGGGCAGGGCTCCCGCAGCGCCCGCAACGTCATCGTCACCGGCGAGGCGAAGACCATGAAATGCGAGTTCGTCGTGCCCATGGAAGTGGCCCAGAAGATCCTCACGCACGTCTCGCACACCTACTTCGAGCACTACGCCTGCATCGCGTGGCTGACCGACGTGCAGGTGGTTCGCGGCGAGGCCTACGTACCCCACTGAACGGGTCCTCGCGCGTGGGTGCGGCATCTCGTTGGAAGCGGGCCAACCCGCCCAACCCGGCTTCGGAGACGCCCGTACCCGTCTCGCTGGACGTTCGCCTCGGCCCTCCCGGCCTCGGCTCTCTGCATGTCCGCTTCGCTTCGGCCTCCAGCCTGCGCTCGCTCCCATAGCTCGCTCGAGGGCACGGGCATCCCCTTGCCTTGCCCGCAAGGGTTAGGGGAGGCACGGGGCTGCCCATCCCCTCGAGACGTCTCCGAGCGAGCGAAGGTCAGGATGACCGCAGCGAGCGTCCGGCGAGAGGGTGTGGGCAGTCCCGGGCCGCGGAACGTCCGAGGCTCATGTGGGATCCATATCAAAAGTACCCCTCCCGTTTCTTCTTCTCCATCGAGCCGGCCTCGTCCTTGTCGATGAGCCTGCCCTGCCGCTCGCTCGTGCGCGTGAGCAGCATCTCCTCGATGATCTCCGGCACGGTCGTGGCGGACGACTCGTGCGCCGCCGTGAGCGGGTAGTCGCCCATGGTGCGGAAGCGGACCCGCTTGACCACGGGCTTCTCGCCCGGCTTGAGCCGGAAGCGGTCGTCGTCCACCATGATCAGTTGCCCCTCGCGCTCGACCACCGGCCGGTCGGCCGCAAAGTAGAGCGGCACGAGCGGGATTCGCTCGCGGTGGATGTACTGCCAGACGTCGAACTCGGTCCAGTTCGAGAGCGGGAACACGCGAATGTTCTCGCCGCGGTGGACGCGGGCGTTGTAGAGGTTCCAGAGTTCCGGCCGCTGGGCCTTGGGCTCCCAGCGGTGGTGGGAATCCCGGAAGGAAAAGACCCGCTCCTTGGCCCGCGACTTCTCCTCGTCGCGGCGCCCTCCGCCGAGCGCGGCGTCGAAGCGGTGGAGGGTGAGCGCCTCGACGAGTGCGTGGGTGTTCATGGTCGGCGTGTAGATGCTGCTCGGGTAGTCGAACGGGTTCATGCCCGCGGCCAGGGCCCTCTCGTTGACGTGGACGACGAGCCGGAAGCCGTGCTCCGCGCACCAGCGGTCGCGGAACTCGATCATCTCCCGGAAGTTCCAGGTCGTGTCGATGTGCAGCAGCGGGAAAGGTACGGCCCCGGGAGCGAAGGCCTTGCGGGCGACGTGCAGCATGCACATCGAGTCCTTGCCGATCGAGTAGAGGAGCGCCGGGTTCTCGAACTCGGCCGCCACTTCGCGGATGACGTGGATCGCCTCCGCCTCGAGGGCGTCGAGATTGCCGAGCGCGTATCCCATCGCGGCCTCGATCCTCGTCAGGCGAACAGCCGCCGCTTGGCCTGGTCGGCGATCAAGCGGACAGCCGGGTGGCTGATGCGGCGTTCGACCGAGATCGCGTAGAACCGCTCGCGAACCCGCTCCAGTTCGCCCACCCACGCCACATGGTAGCGGCGGCAGATTTCCTTGCGGACCACGGTCGGCGCCGCGAACAGCCCGAGGCCGTGCTCGCCGAGCGTCTGGAGCATCGCCATGTCCTCGACCTCCCCCACGATCCGCGGCTCGATCTTCTGCACGTCGAACCACTGGTCGAGCGACTGCCGCAGCGCCGTGTTCGGGGTCTGGAGGAGCATGGGGGCGCCGTGGAGCGACCGGGGAAAATCGTGCCGGGCGGCGCGGGCGAGATCCGCGGTCCCGAAGATCGACACGCCCGTCTCGCCGAGCAGGTGGCTGTAGGCCCGCACCCGCAGCGACGGCATCATCGGCGCGTCGGCGACGACGAGGTCGAGCGCGTGCACGGCGAGCTCGCCGAGCAGTTTTTCGGTCTTGTCGATCCGCACGTGGAGGCGGAAGGCCGGCTGCATGACGAGGGCCGGCTCGAGGAGCCGGTAGGTCGTCAGTTTCGGCAGGGCGTCGGAGACGCCAACGCGGAACTTCCGCGTCGTCGCGGCGGGCTCCCCCTTCACGGTCTGGAGGAGCTCGCGGCCGAGCGAGAAGATCTCGTCGGCATAGCGAAACACCGCCTCTCCCTCGGTCGTGAGCACGAGGTGGCGGCCCTGCCGTGCGAAGAGCTTTTGTTTCAGCGCGCGCTCGA
>JBJTPA010000339.1:0-7329 GCA_046074885.1 Planctomycetaceae bacterium | reverse complement strand
TCTGCGGCGTGGCGAACACGAGCACGATGTCGGCCGACTGCACGCCGGCCTGGAAGCCGAGGCTCCCGCCCCCCATCGTCACCATCACCGGCGGGCTCCAGGTGCGGTCGGGCCGTCGCACCATGAGCACCCCCTTGCCGTAGTTGACGCCGAGGATGAAGCCTCCCTTGATCATGTTGGGGAAGATCGCGATGCCCTCGGCCTTCTCGAGCATGCCCTGCGGGATCGATTCGATCTGCAGGCCGCAGAACTGGTCGAGCGCCTCGCGGGCGGTGGTCACCGTCTGGATCTCCTGCGCGCCGCCCGTCGCGGGCTGCTGCGCGCCGGCCCGCGCGGCGAAGACGAGCAGGGCGATGACCAGCAGGGCGATGGCGACGCGGCCGGGGCGTGGATGGCGGCTCGAGTGCATGGCGAGTCCTTTTCGCGACGGGACAGACGGGACGGGATCGTAGTCCCGGCGGCATGGCGGGGCGACCGCAGTTTGGCCGGGAAAAACCGCGTGCGGACGCCGTCGCGGCGCCTTGCCGCACCGCCCCGCGCTGGTAGCATCAAGGCACCTGCCGCCTTCTGGGCGGCCGCACTCGCCCGAGTGGCGGAATTGGCAGACGCGCAAGATTCAGGTTCTTGTCCAGGTAACTGGGTGGAGGTTCAAGTCCTCTCTCGGGCATTCAGGTCGCGGGCACGCGTGTTCGCGAGGCCGGTTGCCGGCCTCGTCGTCGCGGTCTGCCTCGCCTGCGGCACCTCGTCCGCGACGGACGTGCCGGACCTGTGGCGACGCACGCAGGGAGGCGACTGGCCCGCCTTCCTCGGGCCCGCCGGTGACGGCACGAGCCCGGAAACGGGATTCTTCGCGGCGTCCGGCCTGCGCGGGACGCGGGTGCTGTGGCAGCGGCCCATCCGGGGCGGCTACGCGATGCCGACGGTGAGCCGCGGCCGGCTGTTCCTCTTCTCGCGGCCCGGCGACACCAACCGCCTCGACTGCCTGCGAGCCGAGACCGGCGAACCGCTCTGGCACTTCGAGTATCCGACCACCTACCGCGACATCTACGGCTACGACGGCGGCCCGCGCTGCTGCCCGGTCGTGGACGACGAGCGGGTGTACGTCGTGGGCGCGGAAGGGATGCTCCACTGCCTGAGCGTCCTCGACGGCTCGGTGATCTGGAAACTCGACACGATCGCCGAGTTCGGGGTGGTGCCGAACTTCTTCGGGGTCGGCAGCACGCCCGTCGTGGAAGGCGACCTCCTGATCGCGAACGTCGGCGGCTCGCCCCCGGAGAGCCGCGACGTGCCGCCGGGCCAGCTCGACCGGGTCCGCGGCGCCGACTCGGGCGTGGTCGCGTTCGACACGCGGACGGGGAAGGTCCGCTGGCGATTCGGCGACGAGCTCGCCAGCTACGCGAGCCCGACGCTGGCCACGATCGCCGGCCGCCGCTGGGGCTTCGTGTTCGCCCGCGGCGGCCTCGTCGGCTTCGACCCCGCGACGGGCACCCAGGATTTTCATCTTCCGTGGCGGGCGAAGATCCTCGAGAGCGTCAACGCCGCGAACCCCGTCGTCGTCGGCGACGAGGTGCTCGTCAGCGAGTGCTACGGCCCCGGTGCGGCGCTCGTGCGGGCGAAGCCGGGCCGCTGCGAGGCCGTCTGGCAGGACGACGCCCGCCAGCGTCGCAAGATCCTCCAGTGCCACTGGAGCACCCCCATCCATCGCGACGGCTTCGTCTACGGCTGCAGCGGCCGGCACACCGAGAACGCGGAACTCCGCTGCGTCGAGTGGCGGACCGGCCGCGTGGCCTGGTCGCAGCCCGGCCTGGGCCGCACGAGCCTCCTCTTCGTGGACGGCCACTTCTTCTGTCTCACGGAGGGGGGCGACCTGCTCGTGGTCCGCGCCACGCCGGAGCGATTCGACCAGGTCGCGGAGATCCCGCTCGTCGGCGAGCCGCCGGCCCCCGGCGCGGAGCAGGCGAAACTCCTCAACTATCCCGCCTGGGCCGCGCCGATCCTGGCCCACGGGCTCCTCTACGTCCGCGGGTCCGACCGGCTCGTGTGCATCGAGTTGACACGCGACGGCGCCGGGCCGTGAGCCCGCCGACATGAGCACCGCGTTCGCGAGCGAGCAGGCCCGTCTCCCGGCCGTCGCGCGGGCGCTCGCGCTGTCCGCGCTCCTCTGCCTCGCCTGCTCCTGGCGGCTCTGGCTCTCGACGCGGCTCTATCCGCTCGTGCCCGCGCTCGGGATCGCGCCCCGCTTCCCGTGGCCGCTCGACGCCCTCGTGCTGGCCCTGCTCGTCGGGCTCCTCGCGGGGCTCCTCGTCCGGCCGCTGTCGAGACCTCTCGGCGCCGGCGTCGTCGTCCTCTTCGCGATCCTCTTCGCCCAGGATCAGAGCCGCCTCTGGCCCTCCTTCTACGAGTTCTTCCTGCTTCTGCTCGTGCTGCTTGCGCACCGCCGCGACGGCGGCGAGCCCGAGGCGACCCGCACGCTCGACGGCATGCGCTTCGTGGTGGCCGCGGCGTATTTCTGGGGCGGCATCCAGAAGCTCAACCCCCACTTCTTCCACGAGGAGTTTCCCTGGTTCATCCAGCCGCTGACCGACCTCCTGCCGGGGCCCGTGCCGGGTGTGCCGGTGCTCGGAGCTGCGGCGGCGGTCTTCGAGGGCCTGTTCGGGATCGGCCTGCTCACGCGGCGGTTCCGGCGGATCGCGCTCGGTGAGGCGCTCGCGATGCACGCCGTGATCCTCGTCTGCATCGGCCCGCTCCGCGGCAACTGGAACGACGCCGCCTGGGTCTGGAGCCTGGCGACGGCGGCGCTCGTGTGGCTCCTGTTCCGGGCCGCCCCGCCCTTCTCCTTCCGCACCATGCTCGCGGCGTCGCCGCCGCACGGCCTGCCCCAGGCGGCGGCCGTGGTGCTGGTGGGCATCATGCCGCTCTTCAACGCCGTCAACCGCTGGGACTCCGCACTCTCCTTCAACGTCTACACCGGCAACGCGACCGTGGCCCACTTGATCATGCCCGCCGGGTCGGCGGCCCGCCTGCCCCGCGAGATCGCGGCCCACGTCCTTGCGGCCGACGATCGCGAGATCCTCGACCTCAACGCCTGGTCGATGGCCGAGTTCAACGCGGGCGTCTCTCCCGAGGAGCGGATCTTCCGCGCGCTGTTCGCGGAGGTCTGCCGGCGGCTGCCGGAGCCGTCGGCCCGGCTCGTGATCGTGGACAAGGCCGGCTGGTTCTTCCCGAAACGGGCCCGCGTGCTCGACTGCGCCGGCGGCTGTTGCCCGGCCGACTGACGCCGGTAGGATTGGAGTGGGGCCGTAGCTCAGTTGGTTAGAGCATCGGACTTTTAATCCGTTGGTCCTGGGTTCGAGTCCCAGCGGCCCCACTCTTGTTTTGGTCCCGGGCCGCCGGCACGCGAGCAAGGCCGGATACCTCTACCCCGACCCTTCTGCCACGGCACGCAGGATGTCGAGCGCTGAGAGGATCCCAAGAAACCGGTGCTTGTTCTCGGTGACAGCCAGGTGGTGGATGCCGTACTCGGTCATGATCCGAGCGGCTTCTTGAAGTGGCGTCTCGGGGCCGATCACGATGGGTGTCGGCGTCATGGTCTCCTTCACGACAAGATCAGAGAAGTCGGCACGCTCCAGATGCTCGACCAGGAGTTCCCGCGTCAGGCCCTCGGTGGCGTTGAGGGCCTCGATGTCCTCGCCGCGTTCTTGAGCCAGCCCGAGCAGGTCGGATGCCGAGATCACGCCGACACACCGATTCGCCTCGTCGACCACCGGCAAGGCGGCGACGTTATTGGCCACCAGCAGGTCCAAGGCACTTTTCACCGTGTCGTCGGGCAAGACGGTCACGGCATGAAACGTCATCACATCGCGGACTTGTTGACCGGTGATTGCAGCACGAGTCATCGGGCAGGCCTCCGCAGGAAAGAGTGACACCACGGCGTCCTGCCCCGACGGCGAATGATCCTCGCGATGGCCACAGCGAGTCCAGCACCACCGCGTTATCGCGACGAAAGTCCACTGTTCCCAAACCCCGCGACTCCGAGGCCCGCGAGACACGTCGCGGGCACGCCGGACCTCCATGGCCACGTCCTCGAGGGCGGCGCGATTCCGGGGCTGGGGGCCGGTATCCCGCTACATGCCGCTCACGTTGCGGATCTCGGAGAAGCCGTCCTGCTCCGTGTCATACGGGTCACACTTGATCCTCACGCGTGATCCGACCCGTGGTCCGGTTGCCTCGCAACCGGATTGTCCGGTCGATCCACCGGCCGGATTCCAGTCGCGAGGCGACTGGGCCACGAATGCCACGCGTGGCTGGGCGTCCGCTTCCAACACGCGTTCCGCGCGGAGCCGAGCGACGTGATCATCCACGTGCGGCTCCTGGATGCCACGAACGCCCTGCAGCAGGACGCCATCGGCCGGCTCGGTGTCGACCTCCTGCACGCCGTGGTCACCCGCTGGCGCGAGCCCGACGCGACGCCTGCCCCGGCCGACATCCGCGAGATCATGGAGATCGCGATGCACAACCTCCGCGTCCGGGGACAGGCGGCCGATGCCGACTTCCTGTCACGCGTCGATCTGCTCTCGTCGGTGCGGACGATGGTGCTCGTAAGCGACCTCTCGACGTTCTACGAACTCGGCGAGTACTTCGCCGCCCGGGCGGTGGCCAGGACCGGTTTCGTCCTCGGCGTGCCGCTCCTGCGGGAACTGTTCGACGAGGGCTTCTCCACGGACCTCGCCGGCGGCATCCTCGAGGCCTTCGGCCGCCTGTTCA
Source organism: Planctomycetaceae bacterium (assembly GCA_046074885.1). Classification (GTDB taxonomy): domain Bacteria; phylum Planctomycetota; class Planctomycetia; order Pirellulales; family UBA1268; genus QWPN01. The sequence goes on along the minus strand of JBJTPA010000339.1, from coordinate 2,565 downwards.
CCCGGAGGCGGCGGCGCACATCGAGGCCCATGGCATCGCCGGATTCACGTGCGAGGCCTGATGGCCCCCGGCCGCCCACGCTTGCCCCGGCGGAGAACGCGGCTCACCGCGGCCGGTCCGCCTCGTCGGCGCCGGCCGGCTCGGCCTTGTGGATGCTCACGTCCGACGCGAACACGGTTCCCGCGCCCATCGCGCCCGCGCCCGTCCAGAGCCGGCCCTTGAGCTTGATCGTGTCGCCGGCGGCCGCGAGCTCGCGGACCGTCGCGTCGATCGTCGCCACGGCGTCGTCGGCGAGGGGGATCGACAGGGTGCGGATCCGGCCCGCGTTCACCCGCACGGCCAGCGTGCCTTTCTTGACCTGCGTCACCGTGCCCACGACCGTGCCCGGCTCCTTCGCCACGACGGCCACGGCCCGCACGGGCTGCGGCGGCGTGATCACGTCGAGCGCCGCGAGCGGCTCGTGGGCGTACCCTCGCGCATCGACGGTGGTCGCGAACCTCACCGTCATGCCGGGGCGGACGACGTCGGCCGGGGTCCGGCCGCTCACGGCGAGGCGGGTGACGCCCGCCGGATGCAGTTGCGCCACGAGGGGCTGCGAGTCGGCGGGCTTTCCCGCCTCGACGAACGACACCACGCCGCCGGCCAGGCCGCCCGCCACGCCCCGCACGGTGCCGATGAACTCCGCCTCGGGCAGCGCATCGACGTCGACCTTGTTCCCGTTGACGGTCGCCATGATGTCCGGGGCCGTTCCCCGGCACGCGCCGATGCTATGGAGGTATTCGTACTTCTGCTGGATCGCGGCCGTCTTGTAGAACGTGCCCCAGCGGATCGTGCCGTCGGGGGCGACGGGCGCGAGTTGCCGGCTGTCGGCGTAGGGGCTGTAGACCGCTCCCTGGCCGCGGACCGCCGCGGGCGTCACCCCGGCCGCGACGGCGGCGAGCGCGATCGACGCGAGGGAGCTGGTCTGCAGCGGCATCGGATCCTCGGGACGGCGGCGGATGCCCGCCTCAACAGTAATTCGGACGCCTTGCCGCCGCAGAAACGCCCGCCGCACCGGCGGCGCGACTGTGCGGGATGTGCCGCCGGCGCAGGCCCCTCGTACGGCCACTCCACGATCCGCCGGGGCCACCGTAGTCCGGTTGCTCGCAACCGGATTGCTCCCGGCGAGTCACGGCCCGGATTCCAGTCGCGAGACGACTGGACTACAGCAATCCAGTCGCGAGACGACTGGGCCACGACGTGATCTCGTCAGCGCGACGATCCGGTGGTCGCCGTACGGGCCATCAGCCGTGATCCGGCCGCCACGCCAGCACCTCGGCCGGCGATCGCCCCGCGGCCCGGAGGTCGCGGATGGCGAGGCCGCCGGCGCGCTTGGCCAGCCGGTTCCCGGCCGAATCGCACACGAGCGGGGCGTGGCACCACGCGGGTGACGGCCAGCCCAGGGCCTCCGCGAGCAGGATCTGCCGGGCCGTGCTCGTGACGAGGTCCGCGCCGCGGACCACCTCCTCGATCTCCATCGCGTGGTCGTCGGCCACGACGGCGAGCTCGTAGGCGGCGAGGTCGTCGCGCCGCCAGACGACGAAGTCGCCGAAGTCCACGCCGTCGGTGCGCCGCACGCGGCCCTGGATTGCGTCGTGAAACTCGATCGCGCGGCCGTCGGGCACGCGGAACCGCCAGGCCACGCCCCCGGGGGCGGACGCGCGCTCCCGGCGCGCCGGTCGCAGGCTCGGCGGGAAGATTCTCCCGTCGGGCTCTTGGACGGGGGCACCCTCACCCCGTCCCTCTCCCAGAGGGAGAGGGAGAGGAATGGACCCCACGCCCTCTCCCACACCGAACGAGGGAGGAATGGACTCCACGCCCTCTCCCACACAGAACGAGGGAGGAATGGACCCAACGCCCTCTCCCACACAGAACGAGGGAGGAATGGACTCCACGCCCTCTCCCTCGGGGAGAGGGTGGCCGAAGGCCAGGTGAGGGTGCCCTTCGTGCGGCGCGACGGCGGCCTCCTCGACGTCGCGGCGCGAGTGCGGGCTCGGGTAGATCGCGCCGGCGGCCTCGAGCCGCCGCCAGACGTCGAGGTACCACGCGGTCCGCTCGCCCTGCCGATAGGGCCCGTGCGGTCCGCCGACGTCGGGGCCCTCGGTCCAGTCGAGCCCGAGCCAGCGGAGATCCTCGAGCGCCGCCGCGGTGAACTCGTCGCGGCACCTCGGCCGGTCGAGATCCTCGATCCGCATCACGAGGCCGGCCGACCCCGCCCGCTCCGCGGCGAGCGCGAACGTCCGCGCGTGGCCCACGTGCAGGAGGCCGGTGGGCGTCGGCGCCAGGCGGCCGCGGAGCCCGGTCACATCAGCCACCAGTTCGCGGTCCTGACCACATAGATGCCGAGCGCCAGGTTCGTGGCGGCGTGGGCGAGGACGCAGTCGATCGGCCGGCGCGTGGCCGCGGCCGGCTGGTTCGCGGTGGTCAGCGGGATCGCCGCCGCCACGCGGAAGCCGATCGACTGCATCCTCGCCCACGCCGCCACGAACCTGGCGCTCGGCATCTATGTGGTCAGGACCGCGAACT
>JBJTPA010000338.1:0-9092 GCA_046074885.1 Planctomycetaceae bacterium | reverse complement strand
CACAACGCGATCCCGTTCCAGCTGACGGAGGAGGATCTCGATCAGGTCACGACGGGCAACTTCGTCACGAAGGTCGTCTACCTTCCCGATCCCGAGTACCAAGAGCTGGCGGTCGCGGGCGTGGAGACGCTCGTGAGCACGCGGCTCGATCCGGGCGTCGATCCGGTGGTCGAGGCCGACCGCCGCGGCTCGATCCTGGCGATCATCCGCATCGGCAACAAGGACCTGCAGTCCGGCTCCGCCGCCGGCCCGGGCGCGGCCGTGTCGCTCGCCTCGAGCGGAGCCGGCGGCCCCGGCGGCGCGGCTCCGTGCGGCGTCGCGGCCCCGCTCGGCATGCCCTGCGGAGGCGATCCGTCGCAACTGCCCCCGGCCTTCCTCGCCGGCATGACCGCCCCGCAGTACGGCATGCCCCACGTGGGGACGCCCATCGGGCTGCCCGGCCCGGCGCACGTGCCGCTCGGCGTGCCCGCGGGCCTCCAGAACCACTCGATCACGAACCACACGAAGGTTCACCTGCCGCCGCCGTCCCGCCGCATGGCGCTGCACGTGCAGCAGTCGCCCGGCCTGAGCTACCCGAAGCCGGCGCGGCACGCCTACATCGCCGAGCGGCAGGACGTCCCGCACATCAAGCTGCACCAGCCGCCGGAGTCGCGGACCCGCCTCATCGACAACGGCGGCCCCGATCCCGACGCGCTCGGCCCGGGCCTGGTGATCGGCGGTGGCCTGCCCTGCCCGCCGGAGCCGCTCGACTGACGGGCCGCCGAGGCGTCCCCGCGACCGCCCCTCCGACGGCCCGTCATCCATGCCCCACCCGCACACCATCCACAGGAGCACGACACACCTTTTCCGGACCGGGACCGCGCTGCGGTCCGTGCGCTGGCTGCCGGCGACCGCAGTCTTCGTCCTGGCGACCTCGGTGGGAATCCTCCACCAGGCTGCCGGGGCGGATGCCGCGGAACCATTCGCCGGTTTTCCGCCACCGGGAGCGATTGGCTTCCAGCGGCGGCCTCAGCCCGGTCCCCGTCCGGAATCGGTCCTGCCCGCGGGCGTGCAGCCCGTGGAGATCCGCGGCCCCGAGGGGGCGCTCCTCGCGATCGAGACGGCGGAGGGCTGGTCTCCGCTGCGGCCTGGGCCGCTCCGCGTGGGCCTCGTGGTGGGCCAGGCCTACCGCCTCCGGGTCGGCGGCCTCGCGCACCGCGAGGGGCTCGAACTCTTTCCGTCGATCCGGCCGCTCGCGAGGCTCGACGTGCCGCCGGGCATGGCCTGGCGGTTCCCCGTCGAGGTGGTGATCGACGACGACGACCTGCGGGCCGCCGCGGACGGCGCCCACGTGCGGCGGATCGTCTACCTCGCGTGTGAGTCCGACCGGCCCGACGTGGTGCCGGCGGGCTGGTTCGACGTGCGGCCGGGCGACGACGCGCTCGACGTGGCCCGCACGCTCGGCGAGCCGGTCGCGGAGGTCGTGATCGGCGATCGGCTGCCCTCCGCGGATGCCCTGCCATGAGCCTCGAGCCGCGCCTCGAACCGGGCATCGATTCGGCCGTCGAACCGCAGACGCCGCCGGGCCTGCGCTGGCTGCGGACCCTCGCGATCGCGGTGGCGGCGCTCATCCTTGCCTCGTGCCGCCCCGTCTCCGGTGCCGAGCCGGTGCGGGCGCCGATGCGGTGGGGCGACCTCGGCGCCGCGCGGCCTGCGGGAGCATCCGGCGTGGTGCGCGCCGGGCTCGAGGCCCCCTCCCCTCCCCTGCCCCGCATCCACGGCGAATGCACCGAGTGTCGCGGCACGCGCGCCGCGGCGCCGGCCTGCCGCTCGTGCGGGCCGGGCGCGGCCTGCGTCCCGCGAGTCTGCCTGCCGGGCGGCGTGCCGCTCGCGATCCCCTGCCCCGTCTGTGACGGCGGCGACGCCGGCGCGCCCGCGAAGGCGGTCGGGGTCGATGGCCTCCGCAACGTGACCGCCGGCGACACCGTGGCCCGCTACCGCGCCGCGGAAGGCCCCGACGCCGCCGACGTCCACATCGCCGCCTCGAACTGCGCCTGCGTCTACGCCCCGCGGTTCGCGGCCGTCCGCGAGGTCGTGCGGCCCTTCGAGGAGGCCGCGCCGCAGGGGCCCCGCGGCCTCGCGATCGACCTGCATCCCGACGAGGAGTCGCTGCGGCTGCCCGTGCTGCAGCGGGCGCAGACCCAGCAACCCGAGGCGGCGCGGAAGGCGCTGCCGGGCGTCGCGATCGAGGAGCGGCTCGGGCCGCTCGCCGTGGACCAGGGGGACGTGTCCCGCGAGGAGCAGGGCCACGTCCGGCCCGAGGCGCGGGTCGCCGACGACCAGCCCGAGCTCGCGCGGCGTTCGCAGCGGCCGCTCGTCGCCGTGGGTTTCGACGTGCCGGTCGCGTGGACCTGTGTGAAGGCGGCCAACGTGCTCGCCGACGGCCGGTCGGCCGAGGTCGTGGCCGCGGACCGCGGCACCGCCACGCTCCGCTTCGAGGAGCCGGGGCGGGCCGAGCTCACGCTCTGCAAGCAGGCCGGCAGCGACACCGCGCGGCCCGGCGAGGAACTCGACTTCACGATCTACGTGCTCAACTCGGGCGACCGGGAACTCGCCGACGTGGTCCTCGCCGACGCCCTGCCCCTGCGGCTGTCGTTCGTGGAGGGCTCGGCCGCGGCGAGCGTGCCGGCCGACTTCACCGCCGCGGCCGGCGACGACGGGGCGACCGTGCTGACCTGGCGGCTGCGGGAGCCCCTGCCCGCGGGCGCCAGCGGCTTCGTGCGATTCCGCACGGTGGTGCGCTGACGGCCGGTTGCGGCTGCGGCGGCCCCGGGAGTACGATCCCGCGGTCTTCCACCACGCCCCTCCCCTCCGCGAGTTCCGTCATGTCGCTCCGTCCGGCCCTTCCGCGCTGCGTCCGCGCGGCGTCGATCCTCCTCGCCTGGGCCGCCCTGGCGGTGCTCCCGGCGGCCCGCGGCCAGAACGACGATGCCGCGGCGCCGGCCGGCGGCGGGCTCACCGTTCCCCCGGTGCCGGACGGCACGCCCGAGCAGCTCATGCAGTACGTCGAGGGGCTCCGGCAGCCCAAGACGCCGCCCCGCTCGCGGCAGGAGGTGATGGATTACATGAAGGGCGTGGCCGCCGCCTCGGTGCAGGCCGCCGACAAGATCCTGGCCCAGGTGAAGCCGGAGGACGCCGCCTACGTCAAGGCCGCGAAGCTCAAGCTCGAGAGCCTGACGATGCTCGGCCGCATCGGCGACGAGCAGGCGGCGAAGGACATGGCCGCCTACGCGGCCACCCTGGAGAACAGCCCCAACGGGGAACTCGCCGCCGAGGCCAGGCGGATGCTCCTCGTCTCCGAGGCGCAGCAGATGTTCTCCTCCGGCAACCTCGCCGCGGCGCCGGCGCTGGTCGACAAGGTGGTCGCCCTGGTCGCCGCCAACCCCGACGATGCCCAGACCGCCGGCCTCGCGATGCAGCTCGCGGGCGCCTTCGAGCACATGCCGGCCGGGGAGGCCCTCGCCGTGAAGGCCTTCGAGGCGCTCGGGCCGCTGTTCGAGAAGAGCTCGAATCCGCAGGTCAAGGGCATGGGCGAGCGGTTCGCGGGCACGATGCGGCGGCTGTCGCTGCCGGGCAAGCCGATGGAGATCACCGGCACGCTCCTCGACGGCACGGCCTTCGACCAGAAGTCGCTCGCCGGCAAGGTCGTGCTCGTGGACTTCTGGGCGACCTGGTGCGGCCCCTGCCGCGCCGAGGTCCCGAACATGAAGAAGGAGTACGAGAAGTACCACGACAAGGGCTTCGAGGTCGTGGGCATCAGCCTCGACGACGACCGCGCCGCCCTGGAGAAGTACGTGGCCAAGGAGGAGATCCCCTGGCTGATCCTGCACGAGAAGGACGCCGAAGGGGGCAACGCCCTGGCCCGCCACTACGGCATCACGGGCATCCCGCAGCTGATCCTCATCGGCCGCGACGGCAACGTGATCACGCTCAACGCGCGGGGACCGAAGCTCGCCGAGGAGCTCGAGAAGCTCTTCAAGGACGGCTGACGCGCCCCATGGCAGCCACGCGGGGCCCGGTCTCCCGGCGGGCGGGGGCCTTCGACTCCTCCGGCATCCGCAAGGCCTTCGACCTCGCGGCGCGGCTCGAGGACCCGATCAACCTGGCGATCGGCCAGCCCGACTTCGCGATGCCGGAGGCGGCCCGCACGGCTGCGAAGGCGGCGATCGACGCCGGCAAGAGCGGCTACACGCCCACGCAGGGCATCCCCGACCTCCGCGAGAAGCTCGAGGAGCGGGCCCGGCGGGAGACCGGCCAGCCCGACCGGCGGCTGTGCGTGACGAGCGGGTCGAGCGGGGCGCTCGTGCTCGCGCTCATGGCGCTGCTCGACCCCGGCGACGAGGTGATCGTCTTCGAGCCGGCGTTCGTCATGTACCGGCCGCTCGTCGAGTTCCTCGGGGCGAGGGTCGTGGTGATCGACACCTCCCCCTCGTTCACGATCGACGTCGATCGCGTGGCCGCGGCGATCACGGCCGCCACCCGGGCGATCCTCCTCAACACGCCGTCGAACCCCACGGGCTTCGTGGCCGACGCGGCCACGGTCCGCGACCTCGCGAGGCTCGCCGACCGCCACGGCGTCACGCTGATCAGCGACGAGCTCTACCGCTCGTTCTGTTACGACGCCCCGTTCGCCTCCCCCGCCCCGCACGCGGAGTCGGTCGTGGTGATCGACGGCTTCTCGAAGTCGCACGCCATGACCGGCTGGCGGGTGGGCTGGATCCACGGACCGCAGGCGGTCATCGACGCGTGCACGATGCTCCAGCAATACACGTTCGTCTGCGCGCCCCAGGTGGGCCAGTGGGCCGCCATCGCCGCGCTCGACGCCCCGATGGACGCGCCGCTCGGCGACTGTCGGCGCAAGCGAGACAGGCTCATGGCGGGACTCCGCGACTGCTACGACTTCGTGCAGCCGGGGGGCGCCTTCTACCTCTATCCGAAAGCACCGGGGGGCTCGGGCAAGGCCTTCGCGGAGCGCGCCGCCGCCGAGGAAAAACTCATCGTGGTGCCGGGCAGCGTGTTCGGCGCGGCCGACACCCACTTCCGCATCGCCTACACCGTGACCGACCGCACGCTCGACCGCGGCATCGCCGCCCTCCGCCGCCTGGCCGGCGCGGGCTGAGAGAGGAGGGCCCTGCTTGCGGCACGAGTGTACGCACGTATACTGTCAATCCGCGGCGGTATCATGACTGAGTCACCCTGCTCGACGGGAGGACCCATGACGACTTCGATGGTCCGTGATCTCCTGCGGCTGCGTCCGTTTCGGCCCTTTCGGGTCGTGATGTCGAGCGGCGAGTCGTACGAGGTGCGCCACCCGGAAATGGCGTGGGTGACGAAGAACGATCTCTTCGTCGGCGTCGATGCGTCCGACGACGGCGTTCCCGCCGATGCCCGCATCTGTCCGCTGTTCCACGTGGCGACCGTCGAGCCGCTGGGTGCCGACTCGCGGGCCGGCTAGCACGCACGTTCCGGGAAACGACTCATGCCCCGCACCGTCGCCGACGTGGCGAAGACGCTCGACCACGCCGTGCTCAAGCCCGAATACACGGCCGCCGACCTCGCGTAGCACGCCGCCATGTGCGTGAGCCGCGGCGTGGGCTGCATCTGCGTGCGGTCGGCCGACGTGGCCGCGGCGGCGAAGCTCGTGGCGGGCAGCCCGGTCGTGGTGGCGAGCGTGATCGGCTTTCCGCACGGGGCGTGCCCCGCGGCGGTGAAGGCCCTCGAGTCGCGCCTGGCGGTCGCCGCGGGTGCCCGCGAGCTCGACATGGTGATCAACGTGGGCGCGCTCAAGTCCGGCGACGAGAAGACCGTCCGTGACGACATCGCGGCGGTGGTGGCCGAGGCGAAGCCCCGCGGCGTGCTCGTGAAGGTGATCCTGGAGACCTGCTACCTCGCGCCGGCGGAGATCGCGACGGCCTGCCGGCTGGCCGAGGAGGCCGGCGCCGATTTCGTGAAGACCTCGACGGGCTTCGGCGTGAAGAGCGGCGGGCCGACGGGCGCGACTCCCGAGGCCGTGCGGATCATGCTCGACAGCGTCGGCGGCCGCCTCGAGGTGAAGGCCTCGGGGGGCATCCGCACGTGGGACGAGGCGGTCGCCTACCTCGACATGGGCTGCGCGCGGCTGGGCGTCGGCGACGCCGCCGCGATCCTCGACGGCCGCCCGGCCGCCGGCGCGTATTGACGCCCGCGGCGCATGACACCGTTTCGCAGGCCAGCCGCGGATCGCGCGCCTACAATCCGGGGTCACCACGCGAGGGACCCATGGAACGGAAACGACTGCCCGCGACGCTCGCGGATCTGAAGGCCAGCGGCTGGAGGAGCCGCAGCGTCAAGGACGAGGTGCGGGAGAACTTCCTGCGGATGCTCGGCGACGGGGGGGAGTTATTCCCCGGGATCGTCGGCTACGACGACACCGTCGTCCCCGAGATCAGCATCGCGCTCCTCGCCGGGCACGACATGCTCTTCCTCGGCGAGAAGGGGCAGGCCAAGAGCAGGCTCATGCGGCTGCTCGTGCGGTTCCTCGACGAGCACATCCCCTGCCTCGACGATCCCGCGATCCCGCTCCACGACGACCCGCTCGCGCCGATCACGTCGGCCGGCCGGCGGCTCGTGGCCTCGCGCGACCCCAAGGACGTGCCGATCGCCTGGTGGCCCCGCGAGGAACGCTACGCCGAACGCTTGGCGCCAGGAACGAAGTTCGCCGACATCATCGGGGAGATCGACCCCGCGAAGCTCGCCGGCGGCACGAGCATGTCGAGCGAGGAGGCCCTCCACCTCGGCCTCATCCCGCGGATGCACCGCGGCATCTTCGCCATGAACGAGCTGCCGGAGCTGGACGAGCTCGTGCAGGTGGGGATGTTCAACATCCTCGAGGAGCGCGACGTGCAGATCCGGGGCTACCCGGTGAAGTTCGACATCGATGTCATGCTGCTCTTCTCGGCGAACCCCTCCACCTACAACCGCTCGGGAAAGGTGATCCCCCAGCTCAAGGACCGGATCGGGGCGGTGATCCACACCCACTACCCCCGCGAGCGCGACCTCGGCATCCGCATGGTCGAGCAGGAGGCGGGCGTGGACCTCGGCGGCGAGTGGCCGGTGACCGTGCCGTGGTTCATGAAGGAGATCGTCGAGCAGGTCACGATCGCGGCCCGGAAGAGCAAGTTCATCGACCAGCAGTCGGGCGTGAGCGCCCGGTTCTCGATCGCCAACTACGAGACGATGGTGGCGAGCGCCCGGCAGCGGGGCGTCCGCCTCGGCGAGCGGCCGGCCGTGCCGCGGATCAGCGACCTGGGCCACCTCTACACGTCGAGCCTGGGCAAGCTCGAGCTCGACCTCATGGGCAGCCACCAGATGACCGAGCGGCAGGTGCTCGACGCGGTCATCGCGGAGGCGATCGCGACCGTGTTCGAGGAGTATGTGGACAAGCACGGCCTCGACGAGATCGCGAAGGTCTTCGGCCAGGGCGTGAAGGTCGAGGTCGGCGACACGGTGCCAAGCGAGGCCTATCGATCGATCCTCGCCGACGTGCCGGAGGTCTGGCAGAAGGCCTTCGAGGTCAACGCGGCGACCGAGCCGGCCGTGCGGGCCTCGTGCATCGAGTTCGTCCTCGCGGGGCTCTACGCCACCGAGCGGATCTCGCGAGTCCAGTCCCACGGCCGCACGGTCTACGACACGGGAGGTTTCCGGTGACGGACCGAACCGGGGCATCGCTTTCCGTCGGGGTGCGTCAGGAAGCCCGGAGCGCGAGCGACGGGACTGCCGATGACGGGCTCCATGGAGCCTCGGTGCTCGATCAGCGTGACTCGCCGTATTCCCGGCGCTTGCGCTTAGGGCTTCCTGGCGGAGTCATCTCGCCGGCATGGAGGACCACTCATGCCCACTCGTGACACGCTCGGCGGAATCGTCCACTCGTACCAGAAGTACGACCCGGTCCGCATTCCCCCGCCCCGCGGGTCGGCCGCGGACCTCCTCTCGGCCGCGATGGAGCGCCTGCTCGAGTTCGGCGTCGAGGACGGCGAGGCCGAGTTCACCGAGGAGCAGCTCGCCGAGGCCGTGGAGCTCTCGCCCGAGGACCTGAAGAACCTCGGGCCCTCCATCGACGCCCTCCGCAAGGCCCTCGAGGAGAAGCGGCGGCGGATCCTTGAGCGGTACGAGACCGAGTCGGTGCGGAAGAGGGCGCGGGCGGCGTTCCGCGACGCCGCGCAGCGGGCCGAGCCGCCCAGGCGGCACCGCGAGGAGTTCCAGCGGGCCGTCCGCGAGGAGCAACTGCGGCGGCTCGAGCGGCTCTGGTACGCGCAGGACGACGACCAGGGGCCGTTCGCGGCCCGCCTCCCGGGCGTCATCGAGCGGCTCGGCGAGGTCTACCAGGTGGACGAACTCGCCACGAAGTGGACGTTCACCGGCCGCGAGAAGCTCTCCGTCGAGGAGGCGCTCGACGTGAAGCGGATGCTCGAGGAGATCGAGGAACTCCTCAGGCAGCTCGAGGAGGCCCGGAAGACCGCGAAGCTCTTCTTCATCGACGTCGAGGCGCTCTCGCGGCACGTCGAGCAGGGCGAGCTCGACGACCTCGCGCGGCTCAAGCAACAGGTGCAGGACCTCGTCGAGCAGGCGGCCGCGAGCCAGGGCCTCGAGCGCACGAAAAAGGGCTACGGCCTCACGCCCAAGGCCCTGCGGACGTTCCAGGGAAAATTGCTCGAACGGATCTTCGCGCGGCTCGAGGCGTCGCGGACGGGCCGGCACCAGGTGGACGTGCAGGGAGACGGTGCCGTCGAGCTCGTGCCCACCCGGCCCTACGAGTTCGGCGACTCGGTGGCCCACATGGACATCCCCGGGTCGATCGTCAACTGCATGCTGCGGTCGGCGGCCGACCCGTCTGCCGCCGGCCTGCCCCTCCGGCTCGCGCCGCGGGACATCGAGGTCCACCGCACGCGAAACACGCCGAAGTCAGCGACGACCGTGGTGCTCGACATGAGCGGCTCGATGCGGTATGGCGGCCTGTACGTGAACGTGAAGCGGATGGCGCTGGCGCTGCAGGGGCTGGTGCAGCGGGAGTATCC
>JBJTPA010000337.1:0-6457 GCA_046074885.1 Planctomycetaceae bacterium | reverse complement strand
ATCGGCGTCAGCGAGCCGGTGAGCGTGAACGTGGACACCGAGGGCACCGGCAAGGTGGACGACGAGCGGCTCTGCGAGGTCGTGCGGGAGTTCTTCCCGCTCACGCCGCGCGGGATCATCGACTACCTCGACCTGCGGCGGCCGATCTACCGAAAGACCGCGGCCGGCGGCCACTTCGGCCGGGAGGGCTTCTCGTGGGAGAAGACCGACCGCGCGAAGGCCCTGGCCGAGGCGGCGGCCGCCGCGGCCACGGCCTGAGGCCGGGCGGCGTCGGACGACCTCTCCGGGAACGACGATGAATCCGAGCCGTCCACTCGATCCGGGTGCCCGCGCAGCCGCGTGGCTGGCGGCGTCCGGTGCGACGGACGACGTCCGCGGGCTCGCCGTTGGCGTGGTCGGCAACGCGGCCGCGGCTGCGGCCGCCGGATGCGGAGCCGTGATCGCGGCGCGGCGGCTCGGCGGGGCCACCGGCCCCGCCGGACCGGCGCTGCTCCTCGCGGCGACGGCCGTGGGTGCGGCGCTCGTGCTCGCCGCCGCCGCGGGCCGACGGGCCGGCGGATCACGCCACCTGCCGCTCGCGGCGTGGGCGGGGCTCGTGCTCGCCGTCGCCGGGCTGGCGCCGGCGCCAGCGACCGCCGGGCAGGCGGAGTGGATCGCGTTCGCCGCCGCCGCCTTCGCCACGGCGGCGGTCGCGTTCCGCATGCCGCTGCGCCGCTCGGAGGGCCGCGCCACCGCGACGGGCCGGGCGGTCGCCGGGCGGTCCCGCCGCCGCGACGTCCGGCGGTCCTCCCGCGAGCCGCAGCCGGGCGTCCTGCGACAGCGGTTCGAGCGGCGCGAGTTGCCGGCCGGCGGCGAGCGGGTCCGCGGCCGCGTCGTGGTCGTCGTGCCCGCGGGCGCCAAGGCGGCCTACGGTCACCTCGGTTTCTGCCCCGCGTTCTCGGCCACGCCCGGCGTCGAGGTGACGACCGCCTATGATGGCGTCGAGGCGACGGTGCTCGCGGCCGAGGTGCTGCCGTGGGGCATCCGCGTCGAGTGCCGGCTCGCCGAGCCCGCCGAGGAGCAGATCGAGATTCCGGTCGATCTCGTCGCCGTCGCCGCGATCGACGCCCCCTGACCCGCCGTTCACAGCCCTCCGCCCAACCGCCCATGGCCCGCTGGCCGCGACACCTCTGGACCACGCTCTTCACCTACGGCGTGATCTTCGCCGGCTTCCCACTGCTCTGCCTGCTGCTGTGGGCGTGGGTCCGCGGGCGAACCTGAGGCCGTTTCCCTCTCGAGGATCGACGCGCCGATGCTCCACGCGATCGTGATGGCCGGCGGCTCCGGCACGCGGTTCTGGCCCGCGAGCCGCGCCGCGCTCCCCAAGCAACTCCTCGCGCTCGCCGGCCCGCGGACGCTGCTGCAGGACACGGTGGCCCGGCTCGACGGGCTCGTGCCGCCCGACCGCACGCTCGTCGTCACATCGGCCCGCCTGCTCGACGCCGCGCGGGTGCAGCTTCCGGGCCTGCCGGCCGAGTCGTTCGTCGGAGAGCCCTGCAAGCGCGACACGGCGCCCTGCGTGGGCCTCGCGGCCCTGCTCGTCCTGCGGCGCGACCCCGACGCCGTGATGGCCGTGATGCCGTCCGACCACGTCATCGGCCCGGTGGACCGGTTCCAGGCGGCGCTCCGGCAGGCGGCGGCCCTCGTGGCCGCCGAGCCGCGGCGGCTCGTGACGTTCGGCATCCGCCCGACGTATCCCGCCGAGGGCTTCGGCTACATCGAGCAGGGCGCGGCGCTCGCCACGATCGCGGGCGACGCGCCGGCCCACGCCGTCGCCCGCTTCAAGGAGAAGCCGCCGGCGCGCGTGGCGGCCGAGTATCTCGCCGCGGGCACCTTCCTCTGGAACGCCGGCATCTTCGTGTGGCGGGCCGACACGATCGTCGCCGCCCTCGCCGAGCGGCAGCCCGAGTGCCTGGCGCGGCTGCGGACGATCGTGGCGGCCTGGGACGGGCCGGACCGTGACCGCGTCTTCGCCGCCGAGTTCGCCGAGATCAGGGGGATCTCGATCGACTACGCGGTGCTCGAGCACGCCTCCGACGTGGCCGTGATCGAGGCGCCGTTCGCGTGGGACGACCTCGGCGGCTGGTCGGCGGTGGCCCGGCAGCGCGGCGGAGACGACCGCGGCAACACCGTCGTCGGCCGACACCTCGGCATCGACACCACGGGCACGATCGTCCACGCCGCCGCCGGCCACCTCGTCGTCACGATGGGCCTCGCGGATATGCTGGTGGTGCACACGCCCGACGCCACGCTCGTCGCCGACCGCGCGCACGAGGAAGCGGTGCGGAAGGTCGTGGCGGAACTGGAGCAACGCGGCTGGAATGAATTTCTCTGACTGCACGCCGAAAAGGCCCTCCCTGGTTTTTTTCGGCGGGGTCGATCGCGGGCAACGCCGAGGGTTGCCTGGATCGGCGACCGCCCCATCCGGCGGTGGTCGCTGGCTTCCGCTGGTGGTACTGATGGTCGCACGCTGTGTGACGGCGGGTGCGGTCGAGCCGGCGGCCGGGCCGGACGAGGTCGCCGGCCGCGACGCCGCCCTCGTCGACCGCGTCCGGCGGGCCCGCGAGGCGCTCGAGTGGACCGACGAGGCCGTGCGGCACGACTGGCGGCTGCAGCGGCGGCCCGGCACCGACGACTGCCGCGTGCTCGACCCCGACGAGCGGGTCGTCTGCGAAGGCACCGGCGACTCCTGCCGCCGCGAGTTCGCCGGGCTGTGCGCCGCCGGCAGCGTGCCGGGCGTCCGCGGCGAGACGGTGATCCTGCTCCACGGCCTCGGCGAGGGCCGCGGGGCGATGCGGCCGCTCGCCGCGGCGCTCCGCGGGTCGCTCGACGCCTCCGTCATGAGCTTCGGCTACGCGAGCGTGAAGGCCGACATCGACGCCCACGCCCGGGCGCTCGGCGAGGTCGTGGCGGGCATCCCGCAGGCCGACCGCGTCCACCTCGTGGGGCACAGCCTCGGCAACCTCGTCGCCCGCCGCTGGATGGCGGTCGCGCCCCCGGCGGACCTCGGCCGCGTCGGCCGCATGGTGATGCTCGGCCCGCCGAACCAGGGGGCCGACATGGCCCGGATGGCCGCGCGGATCTGGGGCGTCGCCGCGCGGGCCCAAGGCGCCGCCCGCGACCTCGTCGTGAACTGGGACGCAGTCGCGCCCGGCCTCGCCGTGCCCCCGTGCGACTTCGGCATCGTGGCGGGGGGCCGCGGGGACGACGTCGGCTACAGCCCGCTGCTCGCCGGCGACGACGACGCGGTCGTCCGCGTGGACGAGACCCGCCTCGACGGCGCTGCCGACTTCCTCCTCGTGCCGGTGCACCACGCGTCGATGATGGATCATGCCGACGTGCAGCGGGCCACGGCCACGTTCCTGCGGGACGGCCGGTTTCCCACGCGGCCCGCGGAGCCCGCCGGCGCCGGGAAGCCGCGATGACCGCCGCCGCGTTGCCCGGGGGCCGGCTGGCAGGCGTCGATTACGGCCGCCGGCGGATCGGCGTGGCCGTGTGCGACGCCCGGCGGATCCTCTCGAGCCCGCTGTGCGTCCGCAAGGCGACCGGCGACCCCGAGGCGGAGGCGGCGTTCTTCCGCGCGCTCGCCGCCGACGAGGAGATTGTGGGCTTCGTCGTCGGCCTGCCGGTCCACTCCGATGGCCGGGCGAGCGACATGTCGCGGGAGGCGGAGCGGTTCGGGGCGTGGCTCGGCCGGGTCACCGGGCTGCCGGTCGCCTTCCACGACGAGCGCGGCACCTCCCGCGAGGCGGCCGGCCTGCTCGCCGGCACGGGCCTGTCGCGGGGCCGGAAGAAGGAGCGTTCCGACGCCGTCGCCGCGCAGGTGATCCTCGCGTCGTGGCTCGAGCGCGAGGCCGCTGGCGGCGGTGCCGATTCGCCCGGAGGCTCCGGGGCATGACCGCCTCCTCGCGGCCCGCGCGGCTCGTCGTCGGCTGCGGCTACCTCGGCGAGCGGGTGGCGCGGGCCTGGCTCGCCGCGGGCGACCGCGTGCTCGGCGTGACGCGGCGGCCGGCGCGGGCCGCCGAACTCGCAGCCGCGGGGATCGAACCGGTCGTCGCCGACGTGGCGGCGGAGGGGACGTGGTGGACGGCACTGCCGCCGCTCGCGACGGCCTTCTGGGCCGTGGGCTTCGACCGCACCGCGGACGGCACGCACCGCGACGTCCACGTGACCGGCCTCGGTCGGCTGCTCGACGGCCTGGCGGCAGCCTCGCGCGAGCGCGCCGTCGCGCCGCCACGGATCATCCTCTCCAGTTCCACGGGCGTGTGGGGCGACGAGGGGGGCGGCATCGTGGACGAGTCCACGCCGCCGCGGCCGACACGCGACGCGGGCCGCGCCCTCGTGGAGGCCGAGGGCCTGCTCCGCGGCCATCCGCTCGGGCCCGGCGTGGCCCTGCGGTTCGCGGGCCTCTACGGCCCCGGCCGGCTGCCGCGGCTCGACGACCTGCGCCACGGCCGGCCGCTCGCCGCCGATCCCGATTCGTGGCTCAACCTCGTGCACGTGGACGACGCGGCGCGGGCCGTCCGGCTCGTCGCGGCCGCAGCGGCGCCGCGGCCGCTCTACGTCGTCTCCGACGGCCGCCCGGTCCGCCGCCGCGACTGGTACGGCCGGCTCGCGAGCCTCGTCGGCGCCCCGGCCCCGGCGTGGGCCCCGGCGGCGCCCCGGGACCGCGGCGCCGACAAGCGGGTCGATCCAAAGCTGCTCGTCCGCGACCTCGGCTTCGCGCCCGCGCACCCGGACGCGCTCGTCGCCCTCGCGGAACTCGTGCCTCCCTGAGCCGCTACGGCAGCGCCGGCGGCTTGGGCCTCGCGTCCGCGGCCGCCGCGGCACGGGCCGTCGCGTCCCGGCGGGCCACGGCGGGATCGAGCGGCTGCCCCGACAGGAGCTCCATGTAGTCCACGGCCACGTCGAGCACCTCGTCCACGTAGTAGTCACGCCGCACGACGGGCCGCTTCTGCGACTCCATCTCCTCGAGCCGCTTCTCCTCCTCGTCCTCGGCCGCCTTGCCCTCGTTCCAGCGGCGCTCGAACTCCTTCTCGTTGAGCGACACGGTCTTGTCGTTCTTGTGCCGCTCGTACCGGGCGATGTCGGCGTCGAGCTTGGCGAACTCGCCGTTGCCGCGAACCCGCTCGGCCGACCGCCGCCGGAGCTGCTCGACGACCGCCTCGCTGACCTGCGAGGTCGGCCGGAATGCGGCGGCCGGAACCCGGTCGAAGGGGATGGCGTGGTCGAGGTCCCGCTCGCCGACGGGCAGGTGCGTCGTCAGGCTCGGCAGCACGACGTCGCTCTTCACGCCCTCCATCTGCGTGCTCGCCCCGGACGGCCGGTAGAACTGGTTCATCGTGATCTTGATCGAGCCCAGGGACGGCCGGTTGGCGAACCGCTGGAAGAGCTGCTGCCCGAGGTCCATCATGCTCTGCACGGTGCCCTTGCCGTGAGTGGCCTCGTCGCCCACGATGAGCCCGCGCCGGTAGTCCTGGATCGCGCCGGCGAGGATCTCGCTGGCGCTGGCGCTAAACTTGCTCGTGAGCACGACGAGTGGGCCGTCCCAGGCGGTGCCCGCCTCGGAGTCGTCGTACGACCGGACGTGCTTCCCCGCGTCCTTGACCTGCACCACCGGCCCCCGGTCGATGAACAGGCCGGTGAGATTGATCGCCTCGGGCAGCGAGCCGCCGCCGTTGGTCCGCAGGTCGAGCACGACGCCGTCCACCCCCTTGCCCCGGAAGTCGTCGAGGATCCGCCGCACGTCGCGGGTGGGGCTCTTGAAGTCGGCGTCCCCCTTCTGGGCGCCGGCCATGTCCATGTAGAAGCTCGGGAGGTTGATGAAGCCGATCCGCCACGGCGTGCCGTCGGGCTTCCGGCCGTGCTCGAGCACCTCGCCCCGGGCCTCGGCGTCCTTGAGCTCGATCTTGGCCCGCGTGATGTCGTAGACCTTCGGCGCGGTCTCGCCGGCCGGGATCACCTTCAGCCGCACGACGGTGCCGCGCTTGCCGCGGATCATCTTCACGACCTCGTTGAGGTTCATGTCCACGGTGTCCACGATCTCGCCGTCGGTCCCCTGCCCCACCCCCACCACGCGGTCCTTGGCCTTGAGCCGGCCGTCCTTCTCGGCGGCACCGCCGGGGGTCAGTTCGACGATCGTCGTGTAGCCGTCGTCGCTCTTGAGCTGCGCGCCGATGCCGTCGAGCTGCAGCCGCATGCTGATCTCGAAGTTCTCGAGCGTCCCCGGCGACATGAACGACGTGTGGGGATCGAAGCTGCTCGTCAGCGACGACAGGTAGAGCTCCAGGAGTTCGTCGGCGCTCATCTGGTGCATCCGCTTGGCGAAGCTGCGGTAGCGGCGCAGGAGCTTGTCCTTGGCCTCCTCCGGCGGCGTCTTCTCCATCTTCTGCACCAGCAGGTCGTACTTGATGCGCTT
>JBJTPA010000336.1:0-9695 GCA_046074885.1 Planctomycetaceae bacterium | reverse complement strand
CGCCCGCGGCGGGCAGATCCACGGCGAGACCGACGACTTCTCCTACAACATCGTGAAGGACCCGGTGCACATCCGCGACTTCCATGCCACGGTGCTGCACCTGCTCGGCTTCGACCACGAGCGGTTCACCTACCGCCACCTCGGGCTCGACTTCAAGCTCACCGGCGTCGAGCCGGCGCGGGTGGTGACGGACCTGCTCGCCTGAATCCCCGGCGGATACTCGCCGTGGTGCGGAAACGCCCTGTTTGCGGGAGATGTTCTGGATGAACCGATCGTCACGCGCATGGATTCTCGGCGTGTTTCTGGCTGCCTTGTGCGGCACGCTCCCCGCCGCGCGGGCCGAGCGGCTCGTCATGCCCGAGGGGGCGCACGTCTGCATCGTGGGCGGCGGCGTGGCCGACGCCATGCAGCACACCGGCTGGCTGGAGACGTTCCTCGCGAGCCGCTTCCCGAAGCACCAGCTCGTGGTTCGCTGTCTCGCCTACGACGGCGACGAGATCGACCCGGCGAAGCGGCTGCGGAGCGCCGATTTCGGCTCCCCGGACCAGTGGCTCGCCGGGGCCGCGCCGATCCCCAAGCCGAACGAGGTCGGCGACAAGACAGCCGTCCGCGAGAACCGCTTCGAGCTCACGGGCACGCGCGCCGACGTGATCCTCGCCTTCTTCGGCGCGAACGAGGCGCACGCGGGCCCCGAGGGTCTCGCCGCCTACAGGCAGCAGGTCGAGGCCTTCATCCGGCATACGCTCGCCCAGAAGTACAACGGCGTCTCGGCGCCGAAGCTCGTGCTGTTCACGCCGATCGCCCACGAGGACCTCGGGCGCGCCCACTGGCCGGACGGCAAGGCCCACAACGACAACATCCGGCTCTGCGCCGAGGCCATGAAGGAGGCCTGTCGGGCGGCCGGCGTCGAGTGCGTCGATCTCTTCGCGCCCACGCTCGAGGTCTACGCGAAGGAGAAGGACAACCTCACCGACGACGGCATCCATCCCAACGAGCGCGGCGACCGCGTCATCTCGCGGATCATCGACGAGTCGCTCTTCGGGGCGCAGCCGGCACGCGACCCCGCGGCCCTCGAGCGGCTCCGCCAAGCCGTCATTGACAAGAATTTCTATTGGTTCAACCGCTACCGCGTCACCGACGGCTACTCGACCTACGGCGGCCGCGCCTGGCTCAAGTTCGTCGATGGTCAGACCAACTACGAGGTCGGCCAGCGGGAGCTCGAATACCTCGACGTGAAGACCGCCAATCGCGACAAGCGGATCTGGGCGACGGCGGCGTCGCTCGCGGATCCCAAGGCCGGGCTCGTGCCGGTCGACGACTCGGGCCTGCCCGAACTCATCCCGGTGAAGACCAACAAGCCGGGGCCGCTGCCCGGCGGGAAGCACGCGTTCCTCTCCGGCGAGGACGCGATCGCGAAGATGACCGTCCACAAGGGCATGAAGGTGGAGCTCGTGGCCGACGAGAGCCGGTTCCCCGAGCTCGTGAACCCGGTGCAGATGTCGTTCGACACGAAGGGCCGGCTGTGGGTGGCCGCCTGGCGGACGTACCCGCACTGGCGGCCCGACGAGAAGATGGACGACAAGCTCCTCATCCTCGAGGACGCCGACGGCGACGGCCGCACCGACAAGGTCAAGGCGTTCGCGGGCGACCTCCACAACCCGACCGGCTTCGAGTTCTGGGGGAAGGGCGTGATCGTGGCCCAGGGCCCCGACGTGCTCTACCTCGAGGACACCAACGGCGACGACGTCTACGACGTCAGGCGGCGGATCATCGGCGGCCTCGACACGGCCGACACGCACCACACGGCCAACAGCTTCACGCTCGACCCCTCCGGAAGCCTCTACTTCCAGGAGGGCACGTTCCATCACTCGCAGCCCGAGACGCCCTGGGGGCCGCCGGTCCGCGTGGCCAACGGCGCCGTCTTCCGCCACGAGCCGCGGACGGGCAAGACCGTGCTCTACACCTCGTACTCGTTCGCGAACCCCCACGGCCACGTCTTCGGCCGCTGGGGTGACGACGTCTGCGTCGATGGCACCGGCGCGGTGCCCTACTGGGGCAGCGTCTTCTCCACGCGGCTCGACGGCATGGACAAGCACGGGGGCGCGCCGACCGTCTACCAGCAGCGGACGCGGCCCTGCCCCGCGATCGAGATCCTCTCGAGCCCGCATTTTCCCGCGGAGCTCCAGGGCAACCTGCTCGTGGGCAACGTGATCGGCTTCCAGGGGATCCTGCAGTACGCGTTCGCGCCGTCCGCCGACGCCGGGAAGGACGCCTTCCCCGCGGCGGTCGAGGTCGAGCCGATCGTGTCGTCGAGCGACCCCAACTTCAGGCCCGCCGACATCGAGGTCGGGCCCGACGGTGCCATCTACTTCACCGACTGGCAGAACCCGATCATCGGCCACATGCAGCACAATCTCCGCGACCCGAGCCGCGACCAGGCCCACGGCCGCGTCTACCGCGTCGTGCGGGATGGCACGCCGACGGTGAAGCCCGTGGCGGTGGCGGGCCGCCCGGTGGCCGACGTGGTCAAGCTGCTCGCCGATCCGACGGACCGCGTGCGTTACCGGGCGCGGATCGAGCTCTCGGGAAGGCCGGAGGCCGAGGTCGTCCCGGCCGTGAAGTCGTGGCTGACCGGGCTCGACGCCTCGGCCGCCGAGCACGAGCACCATCGCCTCGAGGCGCTGTGGATGCTCCGCCACTTCGACCAGATCGACGTGCCGCTGATCGAGAAGGTCCTCGCATCCAAGGACTCCCGCGCCCGCGCCGCCGGCCTGCGGGTGCTCGCTGCGATCACCGACCGGGTGCCGCAGGCGCTCGACATGGTGCTCCGCGGCGCCGCCGACGAGAGTCTGCGCGTCCGCCTCGAAGCCGTGCGGACGGCCTCCTACCTGCGGCAGCCCGAGGCGATCGAGGCGCTGGCGATCGTCTCGGAGCTGCCGGGCGACCGCTTCATGGACTACGTGAAGAAGGAGGCGGCGCGGGTGCTCGTGCCCGAGTACGAGCGGGCCCGCAAGGCGGGCGCGCGGATGGCGTTCAAGACGCCCGCCGGCGAGCGATTCCTGTATGCATCCCTCTCGAACGACGAGTTGGCGAGGGAGCCGCGGAGCCCGGGCGTGTTCCGCGCGATGCTCCTGCGGGCTGGCCTCGACGAGCGGCTGCGGGCCGAGGCCGTCGAGGGGATCGCCAAGGCCGACGGCACGTCGGTGGTGAAGGTGGCGGCCGATGCGCTGCGTGCGCTCGACGGCCGCGACGGCGAGGTCGACTCGGGAGTGGTCTTCGACCTGATCCGGGTGCTGCTCTCGCGGCCGAAGCAGGAACTCGCCGACCTGCGGGCCGACATGGAAAAGCTCGCCACCTCCGCCAAGCGTCCGGTGATGCGGCGGATCGGCTACGTGGGTCTCATGAACATCGACACCGCGGCTGCGGGCGGCGGCGACCCGAGCGCCCGGGCCTGGGAACTGGCCGGCGCAGACCAGCAGCGGCTCGTGGACCTCGTCGAGGCGCTGCCGCTCGTGAGCGACCCGGGCGTGGCCGGCCGGCTCTACGACCGGATGCTGCCGCTGTTGTCCACGGGCACCGCGGGCCGCATCGAGCTGCCGGCGCCGCGGCCGAAGGACGAGATCGCGGTCGCCAACGAGGCCGACATGCGGGCGAGCGCGATCCGTCGCGCCGTCTTCGGCGCGATCGTGGGCGTGAAGGGCAGGGAGCAGGAGGCGTTCCGGACGATCGCGGCCTTCGTGCGCTCGGGCGTGGACCGCGACGCCGCGGTCCGGGCCCTGTCGCGGATTCCGGTGGCGAACTGGCCGGCCGACGAGGCCCCCGCCCTGCTCGACGCGCTCGTCGCCGGGATGCGGAAGGCGTCAGCCGAGGAGCGGTCGACCGACGCGGGCCTCGCGGCGTGGCAGTTCGCGGAGACCGTCACGACCCTGCTGCCGGCGGCCGACGGCAAGACCCGCCGAGCCGAACTCGCCGATCTCGGCGTGCGGGTCGTGCGGATCGGCACGGTCTACGAGCGGATGGCCTACGACCGGGAGACGGTGGCTGTGCAGGCCGGCAAGCCCGTGCTGTTCGTGCTCGAGAACGCCGACGTCATGCCGCACAACTTCGTGATCACGAAGCCGGGGCGGATGCAGGCGCTCGGCGAGGCGGCCGAGGCCCAGGCCCAGGACCCCGGCTTCGCGAAGCAGGGCTTCGTGCCGACGTCTCCCGACGTGCTGGCGTCGAGTCCGCTCATGCAGCCGCAGGCGGTGGTGCGGGTGAACTTCCAGGCGCCCACGGAGCCGGGCGTCTACCCGTACGTCTGCACCTACCCGGGCCACTGGCGGCGGATGTACGGCGCGCTCTACGTGGTGGACGACCTCGAGGGCTACCTCGCCGACCCGGAAAAGCACCTGGCGTCGCACCCGCTCCCGATCCGGGACGACCTCCTCAAGGACCGCCGGCCGCGGACCCAGTGGACCCTTGCCGACATCGAGACCGACCTCGCGGCGATGGAAAAAGGCCGCTCGTTCGCGCACGGCCGCGAGCTCTTCCGCACGGCCAGCTGCGTGGCCTGCCACAAGCTCGGGAGCGAGGGCAACGCGTTCGGCCCCGAGCTCGCCAAGCTCGACGCGAAGATGACGGCCGTGGAGATCGCCAGGCACGTGCTCGAGCCGTCGCTGAAGATCGACGAGAAGTACCGCTCGACGACGGTCGTCACCGACGACGGCCGGTCGGTGACGGGCCTCGTCGTCGCCGAGACGCCGACGGAACTGGCGATCGTCGAGAACCCGGTGGCGAAGGCGGAGCCGCTGAAGGTCGCGAAGTCGGCGATCGACGAGCGGACGACGTCGCCGGTGTCGATCATGCCGAAGGGGCTGCTCGACAAGCTCTCGCGCGACGAGATCCTCGACCTCGTGGCCTACGTGGCCGCGCGGGGCGACGAGTCGAGCTGCCTGTTCAATCCCGACGGCTGCCCGCACCACGGCGCCAAGGCGGCGGCGCCATGACCGACCCCGCCCCGACGGGCAAGGCCGTGCGGCCGCTCGACGCGGTGGAGCGTCGGGTGCTGGGCACGCTCATCGAGAAGGCGAAGACGACGCCCGACCAGTACCCGCTCTCGCTCAACGCCCTCGTGACGGGCTGCAACCAGAAGAGCAACCGCGATCCCATCATGACGCTCGACGAGGAGCAGGTGACGCGAGCCATCCTTGCGCTCAAGGCCTGCGGGGCGCTGGCCGAGGTGTTCGGCAGCGGCAAGATTCCCCGCTATCGGCACCTCGCCTACGAGTGGCTGGGCGTGGACAAGGAGGACCTCGCGATCCTCGGCGAACTGCTCTTGCGGGGCGAGCAGACGGAGGGCGACCTCCGCGGCCGCGCGAGCAGGATGGATCCGATCCCCGACCTCGACGCGCTCCGCGGCCACCTCGACCGGCTCGCCGCGCAGCGGCTCGTCGTCTGGCTGTCGCCGCCGGGCCGCGGCCGGATGCTCACGCACGGCCTCCTGCCGGCTGAGAAGCTCGAGAAGGTGCGGTCGCAGCACGGCGTGGCCGGCGGAGGGGCGGAGGCGCCCGCCGACGCGGCGGAGGACGATGACGTCGACAACGCCGATGCAGCCCGGGCCCCGCGAGCCCCGGTCGCCGCGGACCTCGAGGCGCGGGTGGCAAGGCTCGAGGAGTCACTCGCCGCGGCGCTCGCGCGGCTCGCCGCGCTCGACGGCGGCGCCGGCTAGGTCCGCGCTTCCGCCGCGGCACGGGACATCGAGCGTGCAATTGGGCGCCCCCCTATCCAGGCGGGTGCCGGCAGGTTACGATTTCGTAAGATCGGCTCGATTTCGCGGTGTACCCGCACGCAAGCGTCTCATCCCGTCGCGCTCGGTTCCCACCTCGATCCATCAGCCTGCGCGCCGCCGGCACGACCTGTGGCCGGCGCCCGCTCGGCTGGCCGCGCCCCCGATGTCTCCACGCTCACGCCTCCGTGTCGGCTTCCCCGAACGCATCCCGCGACTCGCGGGCCGGGTCGCGCCGGCTGCAGTTCTGGCGGTCGTGGCGTCCGGATGCGACGTCGCGCCCCGGGCCATGCCCGCCGCCGGACTCGGCTCCGGTGTGGCGGTCACGGTGCCCGGCGGGGGCGCCCGCTCGTCCCGCACCGCTTCCGACACGCTCGCCGGGCTCGTCGAACGGAGCCTGCGGCTCTCGCGGGCGGTGCTCCTCGGCAGCCGCGACCCGGCCGCGGAGAGCTGCGTGAAGCCGGTCCTCACCGGATCGGTCGGCAACCAGGTGCCGCCCGACATGGGCGACATCGACGGCGGCCCCGGCACGAGGCTGGCCACGCTCCTGTTCGTCGGCCGCGAGTCGGTGGCGACCGCCGCCGCCGACCTCGCGTGGCACCAGACGCGGCTCCGCGCGTTCCTCGAAAACCAGCGGACGCTGAACGCCCCGGCGCTCGAGGCCGCCGAGGCGCTGCATGCCGCGGCGAAGCGGCTGGCCGACAGGGCTGCCGCCGCGACGTCGGTCCCCGACGACGTCGCCGCGCCCGGCCGGGCCGACGAGACGACCTGGCCGGGCTGGTGCCTGTGCCGGATCGACGAGGCCGTGCGGCAGCGCGACCTGGAAAAGCTCGTGCGCTGGACGGCGGAACTCGAGGGGGCGACGTTCTGGCTCGCCGACCTGCACCGCTGGCTCGACTTCCTGTCGGCCAACTTCGCCGCGGCGATTGATTTCCAGCGGGAATCACCCGAGCCCTTCCGGCTCATCGACCGGGCCGGCGAGGCGTACGCGATCCTCGCCGCCCCGAGCTGCCTGCCGGCGGGCATGCTCACGCAGCACGGGCGGTCGAGCTTCCTCGAGATCGAGCGGCAGGCCGAGCGGGTGTTCACGATGCCGGCCGACCGGATCGCCGAGCTCCGCCGCGACCGGCACCTCTCGCCGGAGAGCATCCTCGTGCCCCCGGCCCGCCGCAAGGCGTTCCGCGCCTACGTGGCCGCCCTCTCGCCCGCCAACCGGCGGACGCTCCTGCGCGCGGCGCGGACTCCCTACGAGGGCTGCTATCTCGTCAACATGCTCTTCCGCGCCAGCTCCGCGGAGTTCGTGGATCAGCAGTGCGAGGTGCTGCGGCGGTTCGACCAGCTCGCGCCCGACGCCACGGTCGAGCAGCTCATGGGCGTGCTCTTCTACCGCGGCCACTCGTTCTCGGCGATGGAGTGGGCCGACCGCTTCCAGCCGGAGCTGCTCGAGGAGGCGGCGACGCCGGACGGCCCGTCCACCGCGGCCTTCCACGCCGCCTGCCGCGGCGCGCACGACGTGTTCACCCGGACCGGCCGCTACGGCCTGACGCTCACGCTCCGCGACTCGCTCGCCAAGGGGATGTTCGACTGCGTCCGTGCCACGGATCTGGCGATCACGCTGTTCCGCAACTCGGGCCGCTCGGGCGTCGGCCACGTCCGCTGGTCGGCGGGCACCGACGGCCACTCCGTGGCGGCGTTCTGGGGCGATGATGCCGGGCGGGTGCTCGTCGAGGACCCGCTCGCCCCGGCCGACGCACCCGGCACCTGGCCCGACGCCTACTTCGGCGGCGCCACCTGGCCTGAGATGCTCCGCGACAATCCGAAGCCCTACGCCGCGGAACTCTACGTCCGCGGGCTCGACAACTACGTCTGGGCCGCGGGCTACGTGATCCGGGGCGAACGGGCGGGCACGCTGAGCACGGCGGCCGTCCCCTATCTGCGGGACTTCCGGAAAGCCGGTTCCCGGAGGATATTCGAGGGTCCGCACCCCGACTTCTGAGGAGTCCGCCATGCGCGTCGTCGTCGCCGGATCGATGGTCTGCCTGCGCCTCGGAATCCTCGCGACCGTGCTGGCCGACGGCCGGGGCGACGAGCGGGTCGAGGAACTCATGGAGCGGACGCACGAGGGGCGGCGATCCCCCTACGGACAGCTGAAGCGGATCATGGGGGGCGAGAAGGCCGACTGGGCCGTGGTGGAGCGGGCGGTCGCGGGCTTCGAGCCGATGTGTCGGGCACTCGCCGAGTCGAAGGTCGAGGACATCCGCGGCTCCGCCGACGGCTACCTCGACGCCGTGAAGGAGCTGCGGGAGGCGGTCGGCCGCCGCGACGAGGCCGGGGCCCGCACGGCCTTCAAGGGCCTGGCCGAGTCGTGCGGCGACTGCCACTACAAGGGCGGCGTGGGCGGCCGGCTCGAGCACGACGAGTGACCGCGGCCACCGCCACGAGCGCATGAAGCCTTCGATCGAGCGCGGCCGGGCGACGACACCCGACGGCCGGGCGCTCACGCTCCACGAGCGGGACGGCGCGCTTTCGATCCGCATCGACGGCGTGGAGCTCATGTCCAGCCGTCAGCACCACTCCGAGGAGCGGCTCGCGGAACTGGCCTGCGGCCACGTGCGGGGAAGGAGCGGCGCGCGGGTGCTCGTCGGCGGCCTCGGCATGGGATTCACGCTGCGGGCGGCGCTCGCCGCCCTGCGTCCCGACGCCCGGGTGACGGTGGCGGAGCTCGTGCCGGCGGTGATCGAGTGGAACGCGGAGCCCGCCTTCGGGCTCGCGGCCGACGCGCTGCGGGATCCCCGGGTCGAGCTCGTCGCCGGCGACGTGGCCGACGTGATCGCCGGGCGCCGCGGGTTCGACGCGATCCTGCTCGACGTGGACAACGGCGCCGACGGCCTGACGACGGCCGCCAACGACGGACTCTACGCGCCGGCCGGGCTGGCCGCGGCCCGGGCCGCGCTCGCCCCCGGCGGATGTCTCGCCGTCTGGTCCGCCACCGACGACCCGGCCTTCGTGCGGCGGATGGAGCGGGCCGGCTTCACCGTGACGACCGAGCGGGCGAGCCTGCACGCCGGGGGCGGCAGCCGCGCGAGCCTGTTCATCGGCCGGCTGCGTTGAGGCGGGCGGACGCCGCGGCCGCGCGGGCCCTCACGGCGCGAGCCGCTCGAGGATCCAGTCTCCGGCGGGAGCGCGGCGGAACACGAGCCGGTCGTGGAGTCGGCTGGGCCTCCCCTGCCAGAACTCGATCCGCTCCGGCACGAGGCGGTAGCCGCCCCAGTGATCGGGCCGCGGGATCGCCGCGTCGTCGGGATGCTCGGCGCGGAACCGCGCGACGAGCGCCTCGAGCGCCGCCCGGTCGGGCAGCACCTCGCTCTGCGGGGAGCTCCACGCGCCGATCCGCGAGCTGCTCGGCCGGCTCCGGAAATACGCGTCCGACTCCGCGTCCGTGGTCCTCTCCACCCGACCCTCGATCCGCACCTGCCGCTCGAGGTCGGCCCAGTGGAAGGCGAGCGCGGCGCGGGGATTCTCGGCGAGCTCCCGACCCTTGCGGCTCGCGTAGTTCGTGAAGAAGCAGAAGCCGCGGGCGTCGAAGCCGCGCAGGAGCACGATCCGCGCCGACGGCCGGCCGTCGGGCGTGGCGGTCGCGAGCGTCATCGCCTCGGGCTCGGGGATCCCGGCGGCAACGGCGGCGTCGTACCAGGCCGCAAACTGCCGTAGCGGATCCCGATCGACCGTCGCCTCATCGAGCGCGCCCTGCTCATATTCCTTGCGGGCGTGGGTGTCTCTGGTCTGCATGGGCCTCGGGCCTCTCCGCGGCCGTCCGTCGGCCGGCAACGGCGTTCGCTCGCAACTGCCGGAGGTGGGACTTGAACCCACACGCCCTTGCGGGCAACGGATTTTGAGTCCGCCGCGTCTGCCATTCCGCCACTCCGGC
>JBJTPA010000335.1:0-5571 GCA_046074885.1 Planctomycetaceae bacterium | reverse complement strand
CCCGCGGGGGCCATGGATGGACCCGCGGGCGTGAACTTAGTCCCAGTACCAGCCTTCAGCCGGGAGCTTGACGGCGGCCTGGGCGGCCTTCACCTCGCCCTTCTCGTCGTGCAGGAGGTTGTCCGCGTCGAGGGCCATCCGCGGCACGATCGTGACGCCGCCGCCGATCGGCGTGAGCAGGCGGTTGCCCCGCCACACCGCGTGGATCGCCGTCTCCGCCTGCGAGGCCACGGGCCGCGTCTCGATCGGGCAGGCCTTCTCGTCGCACAGGGTCGCCGCGTCCCAGCCGGCCCGCCCGTAGGCGTCGTGCGCCTGCATCCAGGCCGCCGCGACGGCCAGGTCGATGACGTTGCGGAGCTGGGCGTAGACCGGCACGCGGGCCGCGATGTCGGGATACGTGCGGGTGAAGGTCTCGGTGAACGTCTTGCTCGCCTTGTCGGCCTTGTCGGTGCCCATGCGCCGGCCGTCGGGCAGCACCACCTCGTCGGCGCCGCAGAGTTTCACGCCCCGGCCCACGAGCTCGACCGCGAGGTCGTCCTCCGTGGTCCGCAGGCAGTGGTAGTCGGGAACGAAGTACCAGCGCTGCAGCGCGTTGGCGGCCACCGTCGCGGCGCTGGCGAGGTCGATCCAGGTGGTCATCCGCACGGGCGGCCGCTCGAGGCCGATGCCGATGAGCTTCATTCGGTAGTCGGCCTCGACCATGACGTTGGCGAAGTGCGTGGCCGGCGAGACACCCTGCACGCTCACCTTCTGCGCCCCCAGCGCCTCCTTCATGCCGGCCACGATCCGGTCGGCGGGCGTCTGCGGGTTGACGCGGCCGGTCCTCCTCACGAAGTCCTGCATCGCCGCCAGTCCCTCCTGCGTCGGGTCGATCGAGCAGCCGACGAGCCGGTCGCGGGGATGGCCCGGGGGGAACGCGCGGACCGCGGCCGCGAGGTCCTCGAGCAGCAGCGTCGGGCTGCCGCTCGCCGTGCCGACGGTGCGGCCGAGGGCGTCGGTGATCCAGGGTTCGGCCGGGCCCGCGAGCACCACTTCGCCCCGGCCGCCGTCGGCGGCCGGATAGACGAACACGTACTGCACGCGGGTGAGACCCGCGAGCTTGAGGGCGTCGTCGGGCGCGGCGCGCCCCGCGGCGGCGGCCTTCGCGCACTCCGCCTCGAGCCGCGACAGCGCCACCTTGCGGAGCCGCGCCGGCTGCCGCAGGTCGCCCGGCAGCGCCTCGACCGCAGCCTGGCGGCGCTCGGCACCGAGGCCGGCGTCCGTCAGGGCGTGCGTCCGCAGCACGCCCTGGGCATCGACGACGACGCCGGCGCCGCCCTGCCCCGCGGCGCGATCCGCCGGAACGACGAGGAGGGCGATCGCGGCGCCCGCGACGGCGAGCCGCCGGGTGGCCGCCGGGAGAACGTGGCGAACGTGCGACATGGGATCACCTGGACGAACCGGGAGGAGTGCGGACGCGGGTGGGGAGGGTAGTTGCGGGGGCGGCGGCGGGCAATGCGAGGTTTCAGGACGGTTTTCCGGGCACCTGGCTGCCCGGAGGTGTCCCGGTTACCTGGCGGTCGCGGCGGCGCGGCCCTGCCCGCGGTCGCTCCCGGCCCGTCGCGGCCCGCCGTCGTCGCGACCCCGCGGCCTGGCCAGCGCGAGCGCCGCGCGGACTGACCCCGGACCCAGGGCCGCGGCGAACTCCCGGTGCGCATCGGCGGTCCACGCCACGGCGGCCGCGTCGGTCTCCATGAGCACGCGGCTGCCCGCGGCGGTGTCGATCACGAGCCGCAGGGGCACCTTGCCCGGATGCCGGCGCGCGATCTCCGCCAGCCGGTCGATCGCATCCGGGCCGTGCCTGCCCTCGACGAGCCGCAGCGTCACGCTCCGCGCCGGCGACCGCCAGGCGTCCGCGAGCGGCACGATCTCGTTGACGACGAGGTTCGTCTCCTCGCTGCCCACCCGGCGGTCGATAGCCCCGGCCACGACGACGACCGCGTCGGGGGCGATGCACTCGCCCAGCCGCGCGTAGTCCTCGGGCCAGCAGATCGTGCGGACGAGGCCCTCCATGTCCTCGAGATCGAACATCGCGTAGCGGGTGTGCGTGGAGCCGGGCCGGGCCTGCTTCGTGTTGGAGAGCTTGAGCGCCGCCACGAGCCCCCCGATGACGACCTCCCCCTTCGCCGGCACGCCTCCCAGGTCGGCCGTCGAGTGGCTGCAGATCGCCGCCAGCAACTCTCGGTGCTCGGCGAGCGGGTGGCTGTGGACGTAGTAGCCGAGCACCTCCTTCTCACCGGCCCGCATGTCGGCGTCGGAGAGGAGGGGCACGTCGGGCAGCCCGGCCGGCGCGGCCTCGGCCCCCGGCTGCTCGTCGTCGAGGCCGCCGAACAGGTTCTTCTGGCCGCTCCGACGGTCGGCGAGCCGCGCGGCACCCGCGGCGAGGGCACGCTCCACGCCGGCGAGCAGCGCCCCGCGGTGGCCGCCGAGCGAATCGATCGCGCCGGCCTTCGCGAGGTTCTCGACCGCCGTCTTGTTGACGACCGCCGGGTCGAGGCGGCCGCAGAAGTCGTAGAGGTCGCGGAACGGCCCGCCCCGCGACCGCTCGACGCAGATCGCCTCGGCCGCCTGCTGGCCGCAGCCCTTGACGGCCGCGAGCCCGAACAGGATCCGGCCGTCCGCCACCGAGAAGTCGGCCTGCGACGCGTTGACGTCGGGCGGCGCCACGTCGATCCCCATCCGGCGGCAGTCCTCGACGTGCTCGACGAGGGCGTCCTTCTTCTTGAAGTTGCGGCCCGTGATGTCGCCCGAGAGCAGGGCCGCCATGAACTCGACCGGGTGGTGGGTCTTGAGGTGGGCCGTCTGCCAGGCGAGCAGGGCGTAGGCCGTCGAGTGGCTCTTGTTGAAGCCGTAGCCGGCGAACTTCTCGATGAGCGCGAAGACCTCCTCCGCCTGCTGCTTCGAGAGCCCCTTGGCCTGGGCGCCCGCCACGAACTGCTCGCGGAAGGCGGCGATGATCTCCAGCTTCTTCTTGCTGATCGCCTTGATGCAGGTGTAGGCGCTGGAGAGCTCGATGCCGCCGAGCCGCTCCAGGATCCGCATCACCTGCTCCTGGTAGACCATCACGCCGTGGGTCTCGGCGAGCACGTCCTTCATCACCGGGTGCAGGAACTCCGCCCGCTTGCGGCCGTGCTTCACGGCCACGTACTCGTCGACCATGCCCCCCTCGAGCGGCCCCGGCCGGTAGAGGGCGTTGACGGCCACGATGTCGAGGAAATGGTCGGGCTTCATCCGCTGGAGCAGGTCGCGGATGCCGCCGCTCTCGAGCTGGAAGATGCCCTTCGTCTCGCCGCGGCAGAGGGTGGCGAAGGTGGCCGCGTCGTCGAGCGGGAAGGCGAACGGGTCGGGCCGCGTGCCGGTCGTGGCGGCGACGATGTCGAGGGTCTTCGACACGACCGTGAGGTAGCGGAGGCCGAGGAAGTCCATCTTCATGAGGCCCGCGCGCTCGACGTCGCCCATGGCCCACTGCGTGATCACCTCGTCCTTGCCCGTGACCCGCTGCAGGGGCACGTACTCCACGAGCGGCCGGTCGGCGATCACGACCGCGGCGGCGTGGGTGCCCACGTTGCGGGCCAGCCCCTCGATCCGGCGGGCGAGGCCGACGCACTCCTCCACCTCGGCGTCGGCCTCGCAGGCCGCGGCGAGCTGCGAGCCGGGAGCCGCCGCGTCCTCGAGCGAGATGCCGAGCTGGTCGGGCACGAGGGCCACGATCTGGTCGACGCGCGGCAGCGGCATGCCCAGGGCGCGGCCGACGTCGCGGATCGCGGCCCGGGCGGCGAGCGTGCCGAACGTGCCGATCTGGGCGACGTTGTCGGCGCCGTACTTCTTCTAGACGTAGTCGATGACCTCGCCGCGCCGCTCCTTGCAGAAGTCGATGTCGATGTCGGGCGCCTCGCGGCGGTTGACGTCGAGGAACCGCTCGAAGAGGAGGTCGTACTCCAGCGGGCAGACGTGTGAGAGGTGGAGCGAGTAGGCGACGAGCGCGCCCACGCCGGAGCCTCTCGCCGCCGCCGGGATGCCCCTCTCCCGCGCGTGCCTGACGAAGTCCCAGACGATGAGGAAGTAGCTCGCGAAGCCGAGCGTGTCGATGACGTCGAGTTCGCGGTCGAGCCGCGCCAGCACGTCGGGATGGAGCGCCCGGCCCCCCGGCGCGGCGGCGTCGTCCACCCAGCGCTTCGCCACGCCCGCATACCGCTCCCGCAGCCCCTCGAGACACAGCCGCCGCAGTTCGATGCTCGCCGACGAGCCCGGCGGCACGTCGAACCCGGGAAAATGCCGCTTCCCGAGGTCGAGATCGATCGCCACGGAGTCGGCGATCTCCTGGCTGCGGGCGACGGCCCCCTCCACGAGGCCGCGGTCGAGGCCGGCGAAGGCGGCGTGCATCTCCTGCGGGCTCTTGAGGTAGAACTCGCTCGAGTCCATCTTCATGCGGCCCGCGTCGCTGCGGAAGCGGCCGGTGTTCACGCACAGGAGGATGTCCTGCGCCTCGGCGTCCTCGCGGTTGACGTAGTGGCAGTCGCAGGTGGCCACCGGCGGGATGCCGAGTTCCGCCGCGATCTCGAGCGCCGCTTCCGTCACCTGCCGCTGGAGCTCGAGGCCGTTGTCCTGGATCTCGATGAAGTAGCGGTCGCCGAACGTCTTCTGGAACCAGCCGGCCACGTCGCGGGCCTGGGCGAGCGATTCCCGCCGCTGGCGGTCGCTCCCCACGAGCGCCCGGCTGAATTCGCTCGACAGGCAGCCGGAGAGGCAGACCAGCCCGTCGCCGAACTGCTCCAGCAGCTCCCGGTCGATGCGGGGCTTGAAGTAGAAGCCCTCGAGGTAGGCCTTCGTGGCGAGCTGGAGCAGGTTCGCGAAGCCGCGGCGGTCGCGGGCCAGGAGCGTGAGGTGGCAGCTCGAGTCCTTCTGGCTGCCGGCGTCCTTCTGGAACCGGCTGCCGGGGGCGATGTAGGCCTCGTAGCCGATGATCGGATTGATGCCGGCCGCCCGCGCGGCCTGGTAGAACTCGAGCGCCCCGTGGAGGTTGCCGTGATCGGTGAGCGCCAGGGCGTTCATCCCCAGCTCGGCCGTGCGGGTCACGAGCCGCTCGAGCGAGCTGGCGCCGTCGAGCAGGCTGTAGTGGCTGTGGCAGTGGAGATGGGCGAAGGAGGGCGCGCTCATCCGTGGGCCTCGTGGGGACGAGCCGCATTGTAGCGGCGCCGGCTCGCGGCCCGGGCCACGTCGGGGCGTCGTGCCCGCGCACGGCGGCGATCGGCGGTACGGCCGCGGTTTCCCGCCGCGCCGGCCGCCGGCCTGTCGGGTCCGTTACGGCTCGCCGATGCGCCGCAGCATCTCGGCGAGGCTGGCCTGCAGGTCGAGCAGCGCCTGCCAGTGCGGGAACTCGAGCTCCACGCGCTCGCCCCCCGGCCGCACCACCGCCCCCTCCGAGGCGTCGCGCAGCACGGCCTGCACGTATTCGAGCAGTTCCGCGACCTCGGCCGACTGCGCCGGACTGAGCCGCTCCGGCAGCGGCGGCAGGCCGCCGGGCAGCAGCGG
>JBJTPA010000334.1:0-15031 GCA_046074885.1 Planctomycetaceae bacterium | reverse complement strand
CCGCCCTGCACGAGCACGACGAGCGCCAGCACGATCGTGACGAGGCGATACCGCAGGGCGCTTGTGATGACGGCGTCGAGCATGGAGGCGGGTGTCCCGGTGGTCCGGAAGGCGGCCGGATCAGTGGTTGTGGCCGGCGTGGGGGTCGATGCCGCCGCCGGACTTGTTCTTGATCGCCAGCTGCAGCTGCTGGGCCGCGGACGTCGCCACGCGGTCGCCCGGGAAGAGCGTGCCGTCGTCGGCGATCACGACCCACCGCGGGTCGCGGTGCTCGACGTGGACGGGCTCGCGGTCGAAGTGGTCGCCGTTGGCGAGGAACACGTAATTTTCCACGCCGTCCTGGGCGACGGCCTCCGCCGGCAGCACGATGCGGTCGGGCCACTCCTCGACGGGAACGAGCAGCTGCATCCGCTGGCCCGGCTTGTAGCGCCAGGTCACGACGCGGCCGGAAGCCGGTGGATCGGGCTCGCCCGCCGGCTCGTTGGGAAGCGTGACGTAGAACCGCAGCGTGCGCGACTCCGCCGCGACCCGGTCGGCGACGTAGGCGATGCGGAGGCCCTCGACACGACCGCCCGATGCGGCCGGCGTCTCGAGCACCGCCGTGATCGGCTTGCCCG
This sequence comes from Planctomycetaceae bacterium, assembly GCA_046074885.1. GTDB lineage: Bacteria > Planctomycetota > Planctomycetia > Pirellulales > UBA1268 > QWPN01. The sequence goes on along the minus strand of JBJTPA010000334.1, from coordinate 14,414 downwards.
CGGCCGCGGCCTCCGTGACCGGGGCGACGTCCTGCTCGAAGGCCTCCCCCTCGACGAGCAGCGTGCCGTGGTCCACCAGCACGGCAAGCGTGTCGCCGGCAGTGACGTGATCGCCGCGATCCACGGACAACGCCTGGACGACGAGCCGGCCGCTGCCCCCCTCGACGGCGTCCACCCCCGGCGCCCGCACGACGACCGACCCGAGGAGCGTGCGGGTGCCGACGATGTCCTCGATCTGCCGATCGGTGAGGCCGTGGAGGAGGAGGGCCTGCCGCTGGGCGAGCTGCACCGCCTCGAGCTTCTGGAGCTCGTACTTCCGCTCGAGGATCGTCTTCACCGGGATCAGCCCCTCGGGGCCGATGCCCTCGAGCCGGGCGATCTCGCGGCGGACCACGTCCACCTCCGCCGTCGTGCGGAGCAGGTCGGCCTGCGCCTGGACGAGCTCCTCGTGGGTGAGGCGGATCTCGAAGAGCGGCTGCTCGGGCATCACCGCCTCCCCTTCGGTGACGAGAATCCGCGTGAGCGAGCCGGTCATCGGCGCGGTGATCGTGAACCGCGAGCGGCCGCGACGCTCGACGACCATGCCGGGCACGGTGATCGTGCGCTGGAACGTGGTGAGCGCGACCTCGCCCACCTCGAGGCCGATGCCGCGGCGGGCCTGCTCGGAGAGCTCGATCGAGTTCTCCTCGACGTGGCCCTCGTGATCGTGGGCGTCGTGATCGTGGACATCGGCGCCGGCGGCGAGGTCGGTCCCGCCGCCCGCCGCGGCCGGATCGGCGCCCGCCGCATCGGCGGGCGCGCCGCCGAGCGCGCGGAGCGTCCGCGAGCAGGACGTCGTGGCCGCGCTCGGGGGGCTGCGCGATCTGCTTCAGGGCGACGTCGGCGCCGCGGCGCAGGTGCTCAAGGCGCTCGTGGGCGACGTCGTCATCGTGGCCCGAAAGGTGGATGGCAAGAAGCAGCCCGAGATGGAGGCGCGGTTCACGATCAACGGGATCCAAGCCCTGGCCTCGCTAGAACGCGCGAAGGCCCGCGAAACCGACGATGGTGCACCGGGGCCATGGCGTGCCGTCTGCGACACGCACCCGGCTGGTCTATCTGAGGGTGAATCCCTAACTTAAAAACTGGTGCCGCACTGGGGGGCAGGTCAGCCAGGTGGCCGGCGAACTTCTGGCGACGCAGGACGTCGTGCAACTCGTCCAGGAGCGGCACGCTCGCGATGAGCTCTGCGGTGCCCGCCGCCGCGGCATCGATCAGTCGTCCCGGCATTCCGCCCCAGATGAGGCTGGACACGGCGGTGTTCGTGTCAAGCACCAGCCGCACGGCGCCGCTCCGCACGATGCGCCTGGATCTCCGCTTCGATCTCTTCGGCGGTCATGGGGGGCGTTGCGGTTGCCGCACACTTCTCGCGCGCCGCTTGCATCTTGGCAACCCGCGCTGCCGCGAGACGCTCGCGCAGGATCGCCTCGATCGAGCCGGGGTCCAGCAGGCCCTCGGCGGCGGCCTCCCGGGCGAGCGCGTCGGAGATCGTGATCTGGACGGTGGTCATGGGCGTGATCCTGAAACTGCGATCAGTATACGCCGGAAACGGGCCCGGCCGATGCCGGCGGCCCCGGAGCCACCGCCGCGGAGCATGATCCAACGGTCAGCATGTGGGAGTTCCTACATGGTGACCGTTGGATAATCGCGGCGCACTCATCTCCCGCCGGCATTGAACGCGTGGTATCGCTCGAATACGACCGCCGGACGGCGGCGCGCCGGCTTGGCGAACGGCGGAAAGACTCCGGGTCATGACCGGGACGGACAGGACGGGAGCGGGACGTGGCGATCACGCCTGGACGGCGAGGACAATGCGAAACTCCGCGCCGCCCAGCGGGGAGCGGCCGACCCGCAGTGCGCCGCCGTGGTTCTCCACCGTGGCACGGACGACGAAGAGCCCGATGCCCGTGCCGCCCGGCTTCGTCGTCATGAGTGGAGCGTCGATCGCAGCCGGATCGACGACCCCGGGGCCGCTGTCGCCGACCACCAGCTCGACGAGTTCGGGAGAGGCCCCGTCCGGGCTCGGATGACGGACCAGTTCCACCTCGATGCACCGCGACTCGCTCCCGCTGGACGCGATCGCCTCGGCCGCGTTCCGCAGCAGGTTCACGACCGCGACCTGAAGTTGTCCCGCGTCGCCCTTCACGGAGCAGGCGGCCTCCGCGCCGCGCACGGAGACGTCCACTCCGTGACGCTCCAACTCGGTGGCCGCGTACGTCACGGCGTTGTGCAGGACGTTGGCCACGTCGACCGGACCGTGGTCGGTCTGCACGCTGCGCAGCAGCATCCGCATCCGCTCGATCGTCTCGACGACGTGCTCCGCCTCCCGGACGAGACCCGAGAGGGCGGGACGCAGCGGCTCGCCGGCGGATCCCAGTTCGTCGAGCTTGGCGGCCGCGAGATTGGATCCCATGACGATGTTGCTCAGCGGGAGGTTGATCTCGTGCACGATGGCCGCGGCGGCGAGGCTGGTCTTCAGCTTGGCCTGCAGGTCCGCTCGGGTTCGGGACTCGGCCTCCCGCTCCCGGCTCCGGGCCGACTCGAGCGACGCGGTCAGTTCGTTGACCTGACGGCTGCGATCGTTGACGAATGCGGCCATCTCGGCGAGTTCCGTGACGGCCGAGTCACCGAGGTCGGGCATCGTGGCGGCATCGCGAGCGCCGTGGACGGGGCCCAGCACGGTGCCGAACTGCGCATCGACGAGCGAGCCGATGCCCTCGGCGAAGCCCGCGGCCACGGCCTGGAGGCCGAAAAGCAGGAGGAACATCGGCAGGAGCAGCCTGTGATCCAGGATGCGGACGAGGTGCGGGGCCGGTTGAACCACCGTGACCCGCGAACCGTCCCGCGGCGCCGAGAGCGAGGTGACCCAGTACGAGACCCCCTCCGCGCGCGCGGCGGGCAGGCTGCCGCGGGGCACGTAGATCTTCAGGTCCGGCACGCCGGTGCGGTTGGCGGTCTCGATTTCGAACTCGTCCGCAAGCCGCCGGAAGAGTTCGGGATCGGAACACCGCACCGCGCCGTCGGGCCCCCGGACCTCGCAGGCGACGCCCTCGCCAAGCCCGTCGAGGTGCAGCGGCGGGTGCTCGGGATCAGTCGCCTGGAGGGCGGTCGCGGCCGCCTGCTGGAGCCGCACGAGGTGCGACTCCAGGGCGGCCGCCCGCAGGTGCCGGGAGACGATGAGAGTCATGATGATGCCCGGCAGCGTCACCGCCACGAGCACGGTGGCGAAGGCGATGCCGCGGGCGGCGACCGTGTGTTCGCCCCGGCGTGCCCGCCACAGCCGCAGTCCGAGGTAGAGGACGAGGCCGATCGACGTGTCGATGACGCCCGTCACGCACTCCTTGAGGCCGAGCCCCGCCGCCTTCACGAGGTCGAGGTCGAAGTAGCGGGTGAATTGCAGGATTTCACACGGCAGCCCGATGACGAGCCAATACGCGATCGAGGCCAGCACGATCCGGCCGTTGTCCCGGTGGGAGCGGCCGCCGTTGAAGCGGTCGAGGAACACGCCCAGCCACACGAGATGACCCGTGCCAATGAGGAGCGCGAACGGATGCTTCCAACGGACGAGCGTGACGGCGAGGCTCGCGACGCCCACGAGCACCCCGGCCCAGCCGAACTGCAGGATCGCGAAGACGCCGAGCGAGGCACCGAGCATGATCTGGACGTCGAAGAAGACGGTCGGCGCCGCCACGTTGACCAGCACCGCCGCCACGGTCAGCGCGGCGAGGATCGCGGCTCGCTTCACCAGGAGCGCACGCGTGCGTCGGATTTCGCCGAGGAGGGGTGTCGTCGCGGTGGCGGCCATGTCGACACCCTAACGCATCGTCCGTCGTGCGCAAAAAGGCGGTGTCGTCTTCATGCGGCAGACTTGTCAGCCCGGCGCCGACGTGCGCGGAAACCCACGATGCAGATGCCGATGCCGGCGAGGATGTAGGTGGATGGTTCAGGCACCGCGACGGCGAGCGTCAGGACGCGGCCGGTCTCGGTGCCGCCGGCGAAGTTCGCCGTCTCGACCGAGGTGCTCGCGAACAGGCTCTGGGTCCAGCCGAACATGGCCGGGTTCCGCCAGTTGTAGTAGCCCTGGCCGTTGTAGGAGTTGTCGGTGCCCTGGCCGTCCCCCTTCACGTAGACCGCGAAGCCGGCGTTGTCCTGGATGGCGTTGTTGATCAATGACAGGAAGTCGCCGTCGGCGTCGGTGAAGAACGCGCCCTTCAGCACTACGCCGAGGCCGAGTTCCTCCTTCGTCATGTTGAGGAAGAGCGTCTTCGTGTTGGCGCTCGTGAGCGCCGACGTGAACGGCGTGCCGCCGGTGAGCCGGAGGACGTCGTTGACGCTGCTGCCGGCATTGGCGTAGTTCGGGGCGGTACCGCTGAACTCGAACGAGAAGTCGAGGCCGCTCGAGGGATCCACTGCCGCGGCCGTGAGGATGCCGGGACTGTTGCCCGGCGCCACGGCGCCGGCGCCGCTGATCGTGCCGTTGATCCGGCCGGTGCCGCCGAGGGCGGCGCTCGCCGCGACCGACACGTTGCCCTGCACGGTGCCCGAGAGTGACAGAAGCGCGTTGGTGACCTGGACGCCGGTGCTCCCGGTGGCGTTGCCGGCGAGGGCGAGTGTGCCGCGGCTGCCCAAGCCCGTGACGGCCAGCGGCCCGCTGCCGCCGAGGTTCGCCGTGACGGTGGTGGAAACGCCGCTCGCAAGATTGACCGCCGGTGCCGACCCGATGAAGCTGACCTGAGCGCCCGAGCTGCCGGCGACCGTGTAGCCGCCGGTGGTGAACGACAGCTGGTTCGCCTCGACCGTGCCGCTCACCGTGACCGTGCCGGGCGTGCCGCCGAAGTTGGCGATGGCGCCGGTAACGCCGTTGTTCCACGTCTGCTTGGTGCCGCTGCCGTCGCTGTTCGGCGCCCAGTAGGTGTTCGCGGGACCGGTGCTCCAGGTCTGCGTGCCGCCGAGGCCCGACGAGGGTGACCAGTACGACGTGGTGGGGCCCGGGGGCGGGGCCGGCGGGGCGCCGATGATGAGGGTGGCGGTGTCGGTGTTCACTCCATCACCCCACGTGTAGTAGTAGGTGCCGGTGGTCATGAACAGGCCGGCGATGGTGTAGTTCTGGTAGGTGGCCGTGGCATTGATGGACGAACCTTGCGTGTAGCTGGCCGGGAGACTCAGGTAATAGTCCCCCAAGGAGAAATTGACGTTCGAACTTCCGTAGTCGGCGAAGGTCGTATTGCCCCCGGGCCCGTACGAGTCGGGGTGCGTCGTGAGGACATACAAGTTGGAAGGATTCAGCGACACGTTGCCGAAGCCAATGTCGGCGAACATGGGCCGCACAAAAGCCCGGGGGGCAGTCGCGCCCTCGTAATCGGGACTGGGCAGATAGTTGATGGAGCCGCTGGCGCTCGCGATGACGTCCGCACCGCTCTGGTAGACGTTGATGACCAGTCCGGTGGCGGCGGATCGGGTCGCGAAGCAACCCAGCGCCACCGCGATCATGCACCCGGCGATGACGCGGACACGGGGCAGAGAAAGATCGGGAAAAACCTTCATGCGATGAATCCTGTTGCAAAGATGCCTATCGATCTCGGTTCAAGGACATGGTGAATCGCCCGGAGCGGGCCGCTCGACGGCGGGCGGTCCACGTGGCCATGGCGACGCCGAGACCGGCGAGGACGAGCGCGTCGGGTTCGGGAACGGCGGCGAGCGTCAGGTAGACGTTGCCGCCCACCTGCTCGATGCCGAATTGGGCGTCGGGCCGCACGTCGAGGAGCGAGTTGCCCGCGGCGTCGAGCCACGTCGTCCCGTTGATCGCGAAGTTTGCCAGGCCCGCCGTCGTGCCGGCCGTCTGGTAGATCAGCCAGCCGTTCGTTCCCTGCCTGTCGTTGTCCCAGAACGGGTCGTTCCAGTTCACCAGGCTCCCGGGACCGTTGAAGACGAGGTTGAGCGCCGTTGTCCCGGTGAACGCGAGGTTGCCGCCGACGTTGATCCCGTCGAACACGCTGCCGCGGTCGGCGAGGTCGGCCGTGTTGCCGGCCAGTTCCCAGGTCACGCTCGCCCCTCCGCTGTAGGTGAGGTTGCCGCCGACCGTCTGGACGCCGGGCGAGTTGCCCGGCGAGTGAATGCCGGCGATCGTGACGTCACCGCCCAGGGTGCCCGTGCCCGACAGCGTGGCCGCCGCCGAGACGTCCACGAGCACGCTGGCGAGCGACCCGTTGAGCTTGAGCTCGCCGGCCTGCACCGTCGTGGTGCCGGTGTAGGTGTTCGCGCCGGTGAGCAGGAATCGTCCGGCGTCCTGCTTCACGAGCCCGCCGGAGCCGGTGATGGCCCCGCCGAACTCGTTGTTGGCGGCGTTGTTCACGACGAGCGCGCCAGACCCCAGGGCCACGGTGCCACCCGCGCCGTTGACGGAGGCGAACTCCTGTGACTTGCCGGCCAGGTCCATGGTCGCGCCCGCCGACATGACGAGCGAGCTGGCGGCGGCGAACGAGCCGCCGGCCGCCAGCCGCAGTGTGCCGCCCTGCACCTTCACCGAGCCGGTGAAGGTGTTGGCCGCGCCCACGGTCGTCGTGCCGCTCGTCCGCTTGAGGATGCCGGCGGCGTAGTCGGGGCCGTCGGCGAGCACCGCGTTCAGCGAGCCGCTGTTGGTGAGCGTGAGCGTCGAGACGAGCTCGCCGCCGCCGTTCACCGTGCCGCCGCACTGGTCGAGCGCCCCGATGAACGTCCGCTGGTTCACGGTCAGGACCGTGCCGTTCTGCATCGTGACCACGGCGTCGCGGGACAGGGCCGTCGCGCTCGAGAGCACGAGCGTCCCTCCCTGGATGTCGGTGTCGCCGAGGAACGAGTTGGAGCCGGAGAGGGTGAGCGTGCCGGGGCCGATCTTCGTGAGGCCGCCGTTGCCACTGATGCTGCCCGCGAAGGTGCTCGACGAAGAGCCGGTCGTGAGCGTCGAGACGCCCAGCGCGATCGCGCCGTTGCCGGCGATGCTCGCGAGCGTCTGGTTGCCCCCCAGTTGGAAGGTGCCGGGGGCGCTCACCGTGAGCGACCCCGAGGCCAGGAGCCGGTCGGCGGCCGACGTGGCCAGGATGCCCGCGGTGATCGTCGTGCCGCCGCTGTAGCTGCTGGCCGCCGTGAGCGTCGTGGTCCCGGGGCCGGCCTGCGTCACCGAGCCGGAGCCGGAGATCACGTTGGCCACGGTGAGGAAACCGCTGCGGTTGAAGACGAGCGATGCGTTGTCGACGATCGCGCCTGAGCCGAGCGACCCGGTGCCGCCGCCGTTGCCCACCTGCAGCGCTCCCGCGGTGATCGTGGTGGTGCCAGAGTAGGTGTTGGCGCCGGTGAACGTGAGCGTGCCGGTGCCTATCTTCTCGAAGGGCGCCGTGCCGCTGCCGTTGGCGATCACGCCGGCAAACGTGCTGTTGGCGTCCGCCACGCCGACCGTGAGCTTCTGCAGCGACCACGTTCCCGACAGGCCGAGTCGCACGGTGCCGCTGCCGGTCAGGCCGCTAAACCGTGCGGCCGCAGCATCCACCGCGAACACGGCCCCCGAGGCCACGTTCAGGCTCGACTGGTTGTTCGTCCAGATCTGGTTGGCATAGACGCTGGCCTGCAGCGTGCCTTCCTGGACGTCCACGGTGCCCGTGGAATCGAGAGCGATCGCAGTGGACCCGGACCAGGCCAGCAGGCCGGCGCCGGTCTTTCGCAGCGTGCCGCCACCGGCGTACGTGCGGGTTCCAAAGATCAGGGTGGCCGTTCCCGTCGACAGGTCGAGGACGGCGCCCGCGGCGATTCCGAACGACGGCGACGCCGCGGAGCCGGTGAGCCGCAGCGTGCCGGCATTGATGCTCGTGCTGCCCGTGTAGCTGATGCCAACGCCGCCCGCGGGCGTGAGCGTGAGCGTGGCGGCACCGTTCTTCGTCAGGCCGAGCGTGCCGACGCTCGTGCCGTAGCCGTTGCGGAACTCGCCCGTGAACGTGCCGTCGACCGTCTGGGTGACCGTCAGCCGGCTGTTGCCGTAGCTGCCGGTCTCCTGGTTCTCGACGATGGCCCACGACGAGGCGTAGGCCTGGGTGCTGCTCAAGTTGCCGATCGTCGTGTCGTTGCCCTGGAGGACGAAATACGCGAGGCCGTTCGCCACGTTCTGCGGCTGGATCGAGACGTTCACGTTCGAGCCGAGCTGGTTCGTGGAACCCATCACCACGGCGCTGTAGTAATTGCCGCCACCGACCGAGTTGGTGATCGTGACCGTGCCCCCGGAGCCGCTGGCGAAGAGGGCGGGGCCGCCCGAGTGGTTGAGCACCGTCACGCCGGCGGCATGCGCGTAGTTGCCGGTGAACGTGTTGCCGCCGGTAAGCGTGGTCGTGCCCGTGCCGACCTGCGACACGCCGCCGGTGCCCGAGATCGCGGCGGACACCGTCAGGGCGTTGCTGCGATTGAAGGCGAGCTGCCCGTTGTCCACGACCGCACCGCCGCCGATCGCGCCGGTCGTGCCGCCGTTGCCGACCTGGAGCGTGCCGGCCGAGATCGTCGTCGTGCCGGTGTAGGTGTTGGCGCCCGTGAGCACCTGGGTGCCGGCACCTGCCTTGACGACGGAGACCGCGCCCGAGGTGTTCTTGATGACGCCGGCGAACGTGGAAGTGCCGCTGGAGGGGCCCATCGTGAGCGTGGCCGTGCCGACGGCCGTGTTGTCGATGACGGCGTTGGTGCCCGCCGTCATGCCGCCGACCGAGGCGCTGTAGCCGTTGAGATCGAGCGTGGCGGTGTTGTTGTTGGCCGAGGTGCCGAAGACGAGCGGGGTGCCGGTCGGCAGGGCGTTGACGTTGCCGAGCTTCAGCGTCGGATTGGCGGCGTTGTTCGCCCAGTACCACGGGCCGGCGGTGGTGCCGATCGCCGTGGATCCGGCGTAGTCGTTCGAACCGGAGAGCATCAGCGTGCCCTGGTCGAAGGCGAGCCCGAGGCCGCCCTGCCCGGTGATGCGGCCGGCCACCGTGGTGGTCTGGCTCCACCCCGATGCCACGTAGCCGCCGGCCGTGCCGAGCGTGATCGTGCGGCCGGCGGCGATCGTCGGCGCCGAGTTGTTGTTGTAGAGTTCGCCGCCGTTGAGCGTGATGCCGCCGCCGGCCCCGCCCAACTGGGCGTCGGTCGTGAACTGGAGCGCGCCGCCGTTGACGACGAGGCCGCCGGTGTTCGTGTTGGTTCCCGACAGGGTGAGCGTTCCGGCTCCGCTCTTGGCGAACACGCCGGATCCCGAGACGACGACGGCCGACTTGAGCGTGTAACTCGTGCCGTTCGCGATCTCGAACGTCGCACCCGCCGACGTCGAGACGGCGCTGTTGAAGTTCGTGCCGCTGACGACGAGCTTGCCGGCATTCACGATCGTGCTGCCGGTGTAGTTGATGCCGTAAGTGGCGGTGCCGACGTCGACGAGCGTGAGCGTGGCGGGGCCGTTCTTCGTCAGGCCGATGCCGCCGGAGCCGCCGTTCCAGTTGCCATCCCGAAACTCGCCGGTGAACGTGCCGTCCACCGTCTGGGTCACGGTGAGGCGGCTGGCTGCGATGCCGGTGCCGCCTTCCGTGTTCTCGATGATGGCCCACGACGAGGCGTAGGCCTGTGTGCTGCTCAGGTTGCCGATCGTCGTGTCGTTGCCCTGGAGCATGATGTAGGAGTAGGCGCTCGTGAGGTTCCGGGGCTGGAACGAGACGTCGACGTTCGGGCCGAGCTGGTTCGCCGCGCTCATGGCGACCGTGGCGTACCAGTAGGTGGCGCCACCGAGTTCGTTGCTGATCACGATCCGGCCCTGCAAGCCGTCGGCGTAGAGAGCCGGGCCGTTCGTGTTGGAGAGGTAGGTGATTCCGCCCCACTGGTTGAAGTCGCCGGTGAACGTGTTCGACCCGGAGAGCGTCATCGAGGCGCCGCCGCGCTTGGTCACGGAGCCGCTCCCGGAGATCGGGCTCGCCACGGTCCAGTTGTTGGTGTAGCGGTCGAACACGAGGCTGCCGTTGTTGACGACCGGCCCGGTGCCGAGCGACCCGGCCGTGCCGCCGTTGCCGACGCCCAGCGTGCCGCTCGCGATCGTCGTCGTGCCCGAGTAGGTGTTGTTGTTGGTGAGGTAGGCGATGCCGGCCCCCGACTTGGTCAGCGGGCCGCCGCCCGCGAGGATGGCCGACACGGTGCCGGACTGGAGCGCGTAGGAGCTGCCGGTGAGCGTGCCGTTGGCGATCGAGCCGCTGACGAGCGTCACGGCCCCGACGGTGTCGCTGAAGCCCCCGAGGTCGAAGCCGCCGGCGTTGACCGTGACGGCGCCGCTGTCGGCCAGCCGGTTCGCGGCCGCGAGGGCGAGCAGCCCCGCCTGGATCGTCGTTCCGCCGGTGTAGGAACTGGAGCCGGAGAGCGTGAGCGTGCCGGCGCCCGTCTTCGTGAGGCCGCCGGCGGCCGTGTTGGCGGCCATCGTGACCGTGCCGAACGTGGCGCCCGACCCGCCGCCACCGGAGAGCGTGACCGTCGGTGCCGACGTGTAGCCCGTGCCGGGATTGACGATCGAGATCCCCGAGATCGTGCCGTTGGCGATCGTCGCGAAGCCGGTCGCGCCGGTGCCGCCGCCCCCCGTGATCGTGACGAGCGGCGGCGCGACGTATCCCGAGCCCGCGTTCGTGATCGCGACCGCCGACACGCCGGTGCCGCTCGCCGCCACGAGGGCCGGCGTGATGGTGGAGTTGTAGCCGTTGGTGTTGATCGTCACGCCGCCGCCGTAGACGGTCACACCGCCGGTGGTCGTGCCGATCACCGTGCCGCTCGCGAGGGCCTTGATCGTGCCGCCGTTCAAGTTGATCCGGCCCGCCGACGTGACGCCGGCGTTGGTCTCGAGCGTGCCGCCGACGAGGTTGAAGTCGCCGGCCCCCAGGGCGCTCGCCGTGGCGACGGACACCCGCAGCGTGGACGAGCCCCCGATGTTGTAGACGTTCGTGCCGCCGAACGACTGGAGGCCGTTGCCGCCGCGCGAGATGACGGTGCCGTTGCCGCCGAGGTTGAGGACCGACGTCGCCGTGCCGTTCCCGCTGCGGTTCGTGGTGAGCCAGCCGTTGATGTCGAACGTGCCGCCGCTCACGTCGAGGATGCCGATCGTGCCGGCGCCGCCGTTCACGCCGCCCAGGCCGAGTTCATTCACGGCGAGCGACCCGCCCGTCATGCCGTAGTAGCCGAAGGCACCGGCGGCCGCACCGATCTGGAAGTTGGCGAGTCCGGCGGCCTGCGTGATCGACGTCACACCGCCGGTCTGAACCATCGTGCCGACCGCACCGCTTGCGCCGCCGACGGTGACGTTCTGCGTCGTATAGTTGCCGCTGACGTTCATCTGGGCCGTGCCGGAGGCGGCGACGGTGGTCGTGTTCGTGCCGATGGTGGTCGTGCCGGTCACCGACAGGACGCCCCCGTTGACGTTCATCGCGCCCCCGAGGTTGTTGGCCCCGGAGAGCACGAGCGTCCCTGCGTTGACGTTCGTCGTGCCGGTGTACGTGTTCGCGGCCGTCAGCACGGCCGTCCCCGCGCCGGCCTTCGTGAGGCTCCCCGCCTTGACGCCGGCCTGATAGTAGTTCTGGAGCACGGTGCCGATCGTCAGATCGGCTGCTGAGTCGTTCGTCACATCGGCGACGTTCAATGTCAAGACGCTGTTTGCGGCAGCGCCGACGTTGATCACGTTGTTGGATCCGGCGCCCGTCGAGATGGACGACGCGGTGTTGCCCCCGACGGAAAGCGTGCCACCCAATTGAAACGTCCCGACGCCGGCGTTTACGCCTCCATTCGAGAGGAGCGTGCCCCCGTTGAGTTCGAGGTTGTAGAGCGTGGTGAAAAAGCCGCCGCTGGCGAGCGTGGCTCCCGATCCGATCCGGATGACGGGCGAGGAGGTGGTGTCGGCGTTGCCGAACGTGTCACTGACGCCGAACGACACGGTGCCCGAGTTGATGATCGCCGTGTTCGTGCCCGAGTTGCCTGCCGGGAACGTCGAGGTGCCTCCCGTCGAGACCCAGTTGGAACTCGACCACAGGGCGTTCGTCCCCGTCCACGTATAGGTGGCCGCTACCGCGTCAGAAACCGCGACGGTGAACGGCGGCGTCCACGCCAGGCACGCGGCGGCGAGCAGGAGGGCGGGAGTGCGGCGCGGCAGCCGGATGGGCGGGAGGTGCATGGGCGGACCGAGGATTTCGTCAGTCGCGGCCGAACCACCGTGTTCGGCCGCGGCAGAAACTGCGCCGATTCCGCAAGCACACCGCGTGCCAAAGAAGCAACCGTTGGAGCCGCGGCGAAGGAAGCGTCGCGAAGACCCGAAAACTTGGGTCGTTCGTGTCGCGGTCGGCGCCGCGTCGTCGCGGTGCCCGCCCTCGGGCTGGGGCGATTCGATTCAACGCCTGGTGCGAATCGTATCCCGGTTTTTAGGTATCGCTGGGGCGATTTGGATACCTATTTCCGTGGATCGCGCCGAAGGTCGCGCGAGGCGGCCGGCTTCAGCGCTCACCGGGCTGGTGCAGCGACGTCTGGTTGTGGATCGTCGCCAGGCGCACGAGCCCGCCCCGGGTGGCACCCAGCTTGTTGACGATGTTCCGGCGGTGGGTCTCGACGGTGTGGGGCGAGATATCCAACCGCTTGCTGATTTCGGCCGTCTTCAGGCCCAGGCCGATCAGGCGGAAGACCTCGAGCTCCCGGGGCCGCAGGGCCTTGGTCGGATCCAGGGCCGGCGGCGGCGTCGAGCCGATCGTTCGCGCGTGCAGGCGGACGATGTCGGCGATGATTGCCTGGAGCCGCGAGTAGGCGTGCGTCTTGTCGACGATGGCCCGGAGATTGTGCCGCAGCGCCTGCGGGCACTCGAACTCGCTCGCGGCGCTCGACAGCACCACGCACGCCACGTCGGGCCGGGCGTCCACGGCCGCCCTGAACGCGTCGAGCCCGTTACCATCGGGCAGCGTGAGGTCGAGGATCAGCAGGTCGACGGGAAGCGACCGGCAGGCGTCCACGGCGGAGGCCACCGTGGTGGCGGTGGCGCGGATGTCGATGCCCGGCAGCGTCCGCAGCACGGCGGAGAGCAGCTGGAGGAACATCGTCTGGTCCTCGACGACCACGCAGCACAAGGCGGCCGTGGAGGCGCAGCCCGATGGCGCTGGAGCTTGGATCGCCGTGGTCATGGACGGTGTCGGTTCCGGCCGGTGCGTGCCGTCGAGCAAACGACCGGTAGTGTACCGCAGCCGGGGAATGCTGCGTGCGATCCGGTCAGGCTAAAAGTCGGCCAAAATCGCGGCATATTCCTGTGTGCCCGTCTTTGCATCGGCCACGTTCTCGACAGGAATGTGCCATGCACGATGTTCTCAAGCAGCGGGCCGCGGATCTTGCGCGGCTCGCTGCACGTATGCGGACGAGCCTGGACGAGGCGGAGTCCACGATCCCCGGCATCAACGAGCAGCTCGCGACGCTCGCGGAGGTGGGGATCGGAAATCTGCAATTCGAAGGACCCGTCATCGGGTGCCCGCCGACGGGTGCTGGCCTTGCCGTTGTGGCAACGGTTTCGTTCGATCCAGTCAAGCCAGCGTGTGCAGAGTTCACCCACGCTGATGCCGTTGGGATCAATTTGGCTCCCGACCAGACCGCTGGGGAAAACCGTAGCGACTGGAATATCGACACGAGCCGCTGAGTGCGAATCGATTGGTGAAGAAGGCTGAATGGTCGCGGGCTCGACCAAGGCTGGTGTGGCGACGGCTGGCGGCGGCGAAGACGTCGTCGCGGCGATGTCCTCGACGTGGACCTCCGCCCGCCTGGAGGGCGGGCGTGTCTTTCCGCTTGCCAGCAACTCGCCGATCAGCCGGTCGTACTCGGCGATGGCCTCCGGGCTTCCGGCTCGGCCAAGCCAGTAGGTCTCGCCAGCGATGCGAACCCGCCAGTGACCAGACTGGCTGTGAAGGCGAGGTTGGGGAAGAACGTGTTTGCTACGACGAGCCATGGCAAAGACCTCCGTGAAGCGAAAACGGATAAACGGTGATTCACCGTTTTCCGTTCACCGATTACCGGTGCTTCCCGAAGGCTCTGCCGACCGTCGGCAGGTAGCGAACCAACCCAGAATTCAGCGTTCAACCAACCAAGTCGGGGCGACTGGATTCGAACCAGCGACCTCTACGTCCCGAACGTAGCGCTCTAGCCAGGCTGAGCTACGCCCCGAAGTGTGCGGCCGGCGTTCCCGATCGCACGCGGGAGAGACCCAGAGAGTACCCGCGCCCGCCGGACACGGCAACGCCGCAGCGTGCGATCGCGTCGCCGCCGCGAATTCGACCGCGGGCGCGCCTCGTAGCCCAGTCGCCTCGCGACTGGAATCCGGCCCGGGGATCGAGAGCCGACTCCGGTTGCGAGCA
>JBJTPA010000333.1:0-8272 GCA_046074885.1 Planctomycetaceae bacterium | reverse complement strand
ATGTACGTCCGCGCCGCCGGCTGGATGATCCCCGACTCGTGGATCCAGGCCCTGCCCGGGTGGTCGCGGGCGACCATTTTCGAGGAGACGGTGTGGCGCTGGATGGCGCTCGCGCTGCTCGTGGGTGTCGGGGCCGGCGGCGTGACCATGACCTACACGGCCGCCGCCCGGGCCGCGGCCCGCGGCCGCCACCGGGTCGTCGTCCACGCGCTGGCCTGCGCGGCCCCGGCCAGCCTGATCGCGACCGCGGCTGTCGCCGATTACCTCCTCACCTACCAGGTCCGGCTCACGGGCGACGTCCTGCTGGCGAGCAACGCGGGGTTCCGCGTCGTCGAGTTCACCGGCGGCATCCTCCTCGCACTCTCGCTCCTGCGGCACGTCGCCGATCTCGTCATCCTGGCCCGCGGGCTGCGGCCCGGCGGCATCGACACGCAGCTCGTGCGGCTCGGCTTCAAGATCGTCACCGGTCTCGTCGTGGCCTGGATGGTGATCGTGGCGGCGAGCTGGCTCGGGATCTCGGTGGCGCCGCTGATCGCCGGCCTCGGCGTGAGCGGCCTGGCGGTGGCGCTCGCGGCACAGCACACCATCGAGAACGTGATCGCCGGCCTCGTGCTGTTCGCCGACAAGCCGGTGCGGATCGGCGACGAGTGCGCCTTCGACGAGGTGCAGGGCACGGTCGAGCAGATCGGCCTGCGGTCCACGCGGATCCGCTGTCCCGATCGCACCGTGATCACGCTGCCCAATTCGGAGTTTGCGAAGCTCCAGCTGACAAACTTCTCGCGGCGGGACCGCATCCTGCTGCGGACGACGCTGGCGTTGCGGTGCGAGACGACCGGCGACCAACTGCGGTTCCTGATCGCGTCGCTGCGGCAGATGCTCGCGGCCCACCCCCGGATGGCGGCCGAGAGCGTTCGCGTGCGGCTCGCCGGCTACGGCGAGTGGTCGCTCGACGTGGAGGTGTTCGCGCTCGCGGAGACGACCGACCCCGAGGATTTCCTGGCGATCCGGGAGGACGTCCTGCTGCGGGTCATGGACGTCGTGCGGGAGGCGGGGAGCGACTTCGCGTATCCCTCGCAGACGCAGTACGTGCCGGCCGATGCGGCGCTCGACGGCGACCGCCGCCGCCGCGCCGAGGAGGTGGTCGCCGCCTGGCGGCGGGAGGGTGGCCTGGGCCCGGCCGGATTCCTCGAGGACACGCTGGAGGAGCCGGCGACGATCCGGCCGCCGGCCGTCCGTCGGGCCGCCTGATGCCGACCCATGGTCCGGTTGTCTCGCAACCGGATTTCCCCGTCGATCCAAGGGCCGGATTCCGGTCGCGAGACGACCGGGCCACGAGACTTGCGGCCGCCGCCGCGGGTGGCGTCACGGGTCGGTGACCGTCTCGCCGGATGCCGCCGTGCCCAGCGCCCGCCAGGCGTCGAGCGCGATCGACTGCTCGACGAACCGCACCGAGGCGTCCATCATCAGGACGTTCACGCCGCCGGCATGGAAGCTCCGCGACGTGACCGCGGCACAGGTGTCGCCCGGGTTCGGCTCCGTGGCCAGGACGACGTCCACGTCGTACGTGGTCCCGCCGGACGCGTACGTCACGGCCGTGTTGGGCGTGAAGACGGTCGTGAATCCGGTCTCGTGGACCTTGCCGTCCACCCATTCCACGTGCGTGTACGACGTGGGGCTGAAGGTTCCGAGCGGCAGCGAGCCGATGTCGGTCGGCGGCTCGAGCATGGGCGAAAAGGTGGCGGTCGTCGATGCGCCGGAGACGCGGTTGGTGAAGGCCTTGACCTCGGCGAGGCCCAGCGTCTTGCTCATGCCGTCGGTGAACTCGCCGGGCCGGCGGCCCCGGTTCGGCACGAACGCGCCGTCGCCCGCGTGCATGCCCGCCGACTTGGCCGAGAGCACCCGCCACGTGCCCTGGTTGACGGCATAGTTGACCGGCCAGTACTTGTGGCCGTAGGCCGGGTCGGTGCCGTATCCCCTGTCGTTGCGCTCGTTCGGGCACATGAACGTCCCCACGCGCTGCGAGGCGATGTCGATCTGCACGCCGTAGGACCTCGTGAAGTCGATGCCCTTGAAGAGCGATTCCTGCTCGATGAACGGCAGGATGCGGGCCAGCGCCGACCAGGCGTTCACCGCCGTCACCGCCGAGCCGCTCCAGGCGTAGTTGCCGTTGGCCGGCAGGGTCTTCCTGGCGTCGATGTGGACGTGCATCGCCAGGCCGAGCTGCCGGACGTTGTTCTGGCAACTCGTGCGCCGGGCGGCCTCCCGGGCGGACTGCACGGCCGGCAGGAGCAGCCCGACGAGCGTGCCGACGATGGCGACGACGACGAGCAGCTCCACGAGGCTAAAACCGGCGCCGCGCGAGGGCGAGAAATTCCCGGAACCGCATCGGTCCATGGGTGTTGACTCCCGGTCAGGGCCATCCGATGTGGTCCGCAACCCCCGTTGGTCGCGGTCCGCTGTGGCTGGCTGGCTGACGGGGTGAAGGCCCGTGGCTGGCTGGCGCGATCGACCCGTTGCACGTGACGCATCCGGTCACTAGCATGGGCCCGGCCTCTATTGAGACAAAATCTCAATAGAAGATTCGCTTTAATGTACGCGTTCTTGCGAAAACGTCAACACGTTTTTCCCCGGGGGATTTTTCACGATGCCCCATGATCGCCAGACGAAGGACGAAGCGGCCGGCGGCACCGGGGCGCCCTCTGCTCCGTTCGGCGACGCGTGTCCCTCCTGTGGCGTCGAGGTGGATCGCCAGGGGGTTCGGACGACCACGTCGCAGTGGCTCCTGGGAGCCGGATCGGAACTCCGCATCCTCCACAACGGCGACGTCTACCGGCTGACCCGCACCCGGTCGGGCAAGCTCATCCTCCACAAGTGACGCCGGGCGCGGCGCCGTCGCGTCAGCCGGCCTCCAGCCAGCGGGGCAGCGGGGCGTCGGCGGGCAGCCCGAGAATCCGACGCAGGTCTGCGAGGTCGTCCTCGCCGAGCGGCACGATCACGACAGGATCCTGCACGAGGTCCGGATCGACGAGCCGCCAGCCAGTGACTTCCGTGCCCTCCACGATTGGCGTGCGGCCGTGGCCATACATCATGTTGTCGATGTTCTCGAGGAAGTGCCGGAGCGTGACAGCCGGCGGACGTGGTCGACGGACGACGTAGAGCTCGATGACGTCGCGCCAGAAATAGGGCACGAACTTCTCGCCCACGGCCGCATGGCCGACGCGGCCGTGCCCCGTGCCCGCGATGCAGTCGGGCAGCGAGGCGAGGGCGCGGCCGCGGTCGCGGCAGCCGGCTTCCAGGGCCGTGCAGAGGTTCGCGAGGAAGTCGGCGCTGAAGCAGTCGTCGCAGACGATCACCGCGCGGCCGAGGTCGATCGCGCCCCCCTGCCCCGCGGCGTCGGCCGCGCCGTCGAGCAGGGCGTCGGCGAGCCGTCCGAACGGGATGTGGTAGCTCTGGATCTCGGTCGGCAGGCCGTGGCCGAGCACGATCACGCTGACGGGCGCACCAGCCGCTGCTGCGGCGCGGACGGCGGCGAGGAACTCGGCGGCGACGGAATCGAGCGTCTCGCCGGAGTCGTCCTTCTTGAACACGGTGACGGGATCGCAGCCATAGGCGGCGGCGATGGCGGTGATCTCCTTCGGATCGAGGCCGCGGGCCGGGTCGAGCAAGCCGATCACCGTGCGGCCCGGCGCGAGCACGGGCGTCGGCCCGGTCGCGGTCCGCCGCGCATCGATGAAGCCGGCGAGCGCGGCGAGAGTCATGGGACGGACTTCGTCGTCGAGCGCCGCGAGACGGTCGGCATGCGCGAGCGCGAGCCGGTGCACCGCCGGCTCGATCTGCCGCCAGTGCTTCGCGGTCGCGGGCCGCCGCGCGAGGATCACGGGCGACACGTCCCGCTGGAAGTCGGCGAAGTCGGCGGGAATCGCGGGGGCCGCCGGCGGGTCGCCGGCGCGTGCGGCGGCGAGGCAGGCGAGGCAGGCGAGGGCGATGCGTCCGGGGGTCGCGTGCATGGGCGTCGGTGTTCGGGGGCGGCGGGTCCATTCTCCGCGGAACGTCCGATCCGTGCGATGCGGCGACTCCCGACGACCCAGTTGTTGACAGGCGGTGCCGCCGTGAATACTGTACGGAAGTACATCCATGAGTGAGGGCCGGCTGCGTCCGGGATGGAGAAGCGGGCGATGGTGACGTTCGGAGTTGGAATTCCCGGGCCGGTCGAGCCTGTGCGGGCGGGCGTGGCGCTCGGGGGCCGGGGAGGCGACCGTGAGGCCGTGTCGAGCGGTTGGCCGGTGCTCGACGGGCTGTTCGCGGGCGGCGGCGTGCGGCGTGGCGGCCTGATCGAGTGGCTCGCCGGCGAGAAGCCCGTCGCTGCCGCCGGATGCGGCAGCGGTGCGGCGACGCTCGCCTGCGCGGTCGCCTGCCGGCTGGCGGCATCGCGCCGGCCGGGCCCGAGCGGCGCAGGCGGCCTGATCGTGGTCGTCGATCGTGCGGGCTGGTTCCACCCGCCGGCCGTGCTGCCGTGGCTCGGCACCGGGCCGGCCGCGAGCCGGCTCGTGGTGGCCCGGCCGTCGCGGGACGACGACGAGATCTGGGCGGTCGAGCAGGCGCTCCGCTGCGCCGGGGTGGCGGCCGTGGTGGCCTGGCCGCGGCTGGCCGCGGCGTGGACGATCGAGCGCGGCGTGGCCGCGGAGCGCGAACTCGTGGGACGCGGCGGCTTTCAACGGTGGACGACGGCCATGCGCCGCTGGCAACTGGCCGCGCGATCGGGCGGCGCCGCGGGGCTCCTGGTGCGGCCTCCGGCCGCGCTCGGCGAGCCGTCGTGGGCGGAGTCGCGGCTGGCGGTGTCGGCGCTGCCCGGCGGCTCGCTCCTGGAGCGTCGGCTGCGCGTCGCGCGGGTGGGCGGTGCATGGCGCGGCGTCGGATCGGGCGCCGTGCGGCCGGTGGAGATCGGGCTCGATCTCGCGCGGGGGCTGCCGGTCGAGATCCATCCGCCGGTCGCCGTCGCAGAGGGAGGTGCGCCGTGCCTCGCGTCATGACGATCTGGCTTCCGCGCTGGCCGGTGCAGCGGCGACTCGTCGAACGGCCGGAATTGCGGAAGGTGCCGGTGTTCGTCTGTCGGCGCGAGCGCCGCGGCGTGATGACGATCGTGTCGTGGGCCTGGGCGCGGCGGCCGCGCCGGGGCGGCGCCGGCGGCCGTGCTGACGTCCCGCCGAACATCGCGACGGGCACGTCGCTGGCCGAGGGCATGGCGGTGCTCGCCCTCGCGCACGGCTCGCGGGCCTGCCACGTCGCCGAGGTCGTCGTCGATGATCCGGCCGCGGATATCGCCGCGCTCGAGCGGCTGGCCCGCTGGTGCCGGCGGTTCTCGCCGACGGTCGGGATCGAGGAGCCCGGAGCCGTGGCACCAGAGTGCATCCGCCTCGATGTCGCGGGGACGGCCGGGTTCTTCGGGGGCGAGGAGTCGCTCGCGGGCACGGCCGCCTGGACGCTGGCGGCCCGCGGCATGCACGCCCGCGTGGGCATCGCCGATACCTGCGGCGCCTCGTGGGCCGCCGCCCGCCATGCCGACGAGGTGTGTCGGCACGGCGGCCCACGCGGGTGCTCCGAACGCGTTCGCGGGCGAGACGGCCGCGCACGCGGCCGCCGCTGGGCGGTCGTGCCGCCCGTTGATGCCGCGACCGTGCTCGCCGGCCTGCCCGCGGCGGCGCTGCGGCTCGATGCCGCCACGCTCGCCGCGCTCGGCGAGGTGGGGATCGACACGGTGGGGGGCGTCCTGCGGCTGTCGGCGAAGAGTGTGGCGGGCCGGTTTCCTGCGGATCTCGCCCGGCGGTGGGCCGAGTTCCTGGGCACGCGTGCCGAGCCGCCCGTGGCGCCGCGCGGCGAGGAGTGGCCACGGGCGGTGCACGCGTTCGACGTTCCGCTCGACGCGGCCGCCGCGGTCGCCGACACGATGCGCATGGTGCTCGAGCGGCTCGTGGCGGCCTGCACGGCGCCGCTCGCCGCGCGGGGCGCGGGCGTGCTCGCCCTGCAGGTGCGGCTGGAGCCCGCGGTCGCGACGATCGACGGTGGCGGCTCGTGCTCCGCCGGCGGGGCGCCCACGGTGCTCGACGTGGGCGTCTTCCGGCCGAGCGGGTCGGCCCGCCACCTCGTGGACCTCGCGATGCTGCGGCTGGGCCGCTGCCGGCTGCCGCGGGAGATCGCATCGGTCGCGGTGGAGGTGGTGGCGGCGGGGGCGGCCGCCTGCCGCCAGCGGTCGCTCTTCGACGCGGGCGTCGCGGGCGCCGACGGCGAGGCGGAGGCGGCCGTGCTCCTCGACCGCCTGGCGGGCCGGCTCGGCCGGGCGTCCGTGTTCGAGCCGCGGCCCGTGGCCGACCCGCAGCCGGAGCACGCGTGGCTCGCGGCCCCGCCGGCGGATCCCGCCGGACGCGTCGCGGGCGGCGCCGGTGCGGCGGGCCGGCGGCCGGTCTGGATCGCGCCCGCGCCGGTGCGGCTCGAGCCGATCCGGGCCCGCATGGTGTCGGTCGCGCCCGACGGGCCGCCGGTGCGATTCCGGCTCGGCGGCCGGATGCACGCGGTGTCGCGGGCGCTGGGGCCCGAGCGGATCGAGACGGCGTGGTGGCGCGGGCCGACCGTGCGGCGCGACTACTACGTGGTGGAGACGGAGTCGGGGGAGCGGCTCTGGGTGTTCCGCAGCCTGCGGGACGGCGGCTGGTTCCTGCACGGGGTGTTCGCGTGAGGTGACGGCGAGGCGAGGGATGATGCGATGAACGGCGTGCCGATTGTCGGTACGGAGCCGCCCTACGCGGAGCTCCACTGCACGAGCAACTTTTCCTTCCTCGAGGGGGGGAGCCGTCCGGAGGAGCTCGTGCGGCGGGCCGCCGCGCTCGGTTACGAGGCCATCGCGATCACCGACCGGGCCACGCTCGCCGGGATCGTGCGGGCGCATGGCGCGGCGAGGCAGGCGGGCATCCGGCTCGTCGTCGGCGCGAGCCTCGAGCCGCTCGACGCGGCGCCGCTCGTCGTCTGGGCGGCCGACCGCACGGGCTACGCCAACCTCTGCCGGTTGCTCACGCTGGGCCAGGGGCACGGCCGATTCGCGTTCGACGACATCGCCCGCCATGCGGGCGGCCTCGTCGCGGGCGTGCCGCTGGCCCGGATCGTGGGAGACGATCTTCGAGACGAGGATCGCATCGCCGCCGCGGTCGCGCACCTGCGCGAATGGCGCCACGTGCTCGACGACCGGCTCGTGGCCCTCGCCGAGGTGGCGCTCGAGGGGGATGACGCCGACCGGCTGGGCTGCTTCGCCCGCGTGGCCCGACTGGCCGGCGTGCCCGTCGCGGCCGCGGGCGACGTCCGCTACCACGAGCGGGCCCGCCTGCCGCTCCACGACGCGCTCGCCGCCGTGAGGCACCGGGCCACGGTGGACGAGATCCGCGGCCGGCTGCTCGCCAACGGCGAGCGGCACCTCCACGACCGCCGGCGGATCGCCGAGCGGTTCGCGACGCTGCCAGGCGCGCTCGACTGCGCGGTCGGGATCGCCGCGCGATGCACGTTCTCGCTCGACGAATTGCGGTACGACTACCCCGACGCCACGGTGCCCCCCGGTGGCTCCCCGCGCGAGCATCTCGCCGACCTCGTCTGGCAGGGCGCCCACGCGCGGTATCCCGCCGGCGTGCCCGCCAAGGTCCGCGGGCTCATCGAGCACGAGCTCGATCTCGTCGCCGAGCTGGGCTACGAGGCCTACTTTCTCACCGTCTCCGACATCGTGCAGTTCGCCCGCCGCCGCGGCATCCTCTGCCAGGGTCGTGGCTCGGCCGCCAATTCCGCGCTCTGCTACTGCCTGGGCATCACGGCGGTGGATCCCGCGCGGATGAACGTGCTCTTCGAACGGTTCGTGAGCCGCGAGCGGCGCGAGGCTCCCGACATCGACGTCGATTTCGAGCACCACCGCCGCGAGGAGGTGATCCAGTACGTCTACGAGACCTACGGCCGCCACCGGGCGGCCATGACGGCCGAGGTGATCTCCTACCGGCTGCGGTCGGCCGTCCGGGACATGGCCAAGGCGCTCGGGTTTTCGCTCGACCGCGTGCACGCGATCGCAGGCGCGCTCGACGTGTGCGACGGCGTGGCGGATCTGTCTGCGCGACTCGCGGAGGCGGGCCTGGATCCGCGCGACGACACCTGCGTGCGGCTCGTGGCCCTCGTCGGCCAGCTCGTCGGCTTTCCCCGCCACCTCGGCCAGCCCGTCGGCGGGCTGGTGATCACGAAGGGGGACCTC
>JBJTPA010000332.1:0-14435 GCA_046074885.1 Planctomycetaceae bacterium | reverse complement strand
CGCGACTACCTGCCCCGCGGGATCGGGTTCGCCGCGATCAGCTCCAACGACGTGTCCGCGCACCCGGCCGATTCGCCCGAGCAGATGGTCCACGAGGCCGAGGAGCGGGGCTATCCGTTCCCGTACCTCTACGACGCGACGCAGGAGGTCGCGAAGGCCTACCACGCGGCCTGCACGCCGGACTTCTACCTCTTCGACGGTGCGCGAAAACTCGTCTACCGGGGGCAGCTCGACCCGAGCCGCCCGGGGAGCGGCGTCCCGGTGACGGGCCAGGATCTCCGGGGGGCGATCGACGCCCTGCTCGCCGGCAGGCCGCCGGTGGCCGGGCAGGTGCCGAGCCTCGGCTGCAACATCAAGTGGAAGGCCGGCAACGAGCCGGCGTACTTCCACGCGTGATCAGGCCGCGACGAACTCGGGCACGATCTTCCGCGGAATCAGCCCCGCGGCGAAGGCGTCGTCGAGGAAGAGCTGCACCGAGCGACGGCCCGGCACGCCGAAGTCGCGGGTCCACTCGTTCACGTACATGCCCACGAAGCGGTCGGTCCGCGGCCGGTCGAGGTTGCGGCCCCACCGCATCGCGTAGTCGAGGGCCTCGTCGCGGTGGTCGAGCCCCCAGGCGATGCTCTCGCCGAGGAGGCGGGTGACGTCGCGGATCACCTCGGGTCCGAGGTCGCGGCGGATGCCGTTGGCGCCCAGGGGCAGCGGCAGGCCGGTCTTCTCCTTCCACCAGGCGCCGAGGTCCACGGCCAACTCCAGGCCCTGGTCGCGGTAGGTGAGCTGGCCCTCGTGGATCACGAGGCCGGCGTCGATCCGCCGGCCCTCGACCTCGCCCGCCTCGACGACGTCGAGGATCCGGTCGAAGGGCACGACCACGTGCTCGAACGGCCGGCCGAGCCAGAGCGAGAGCGCCAGGAAGGCGCTCGTGAGCGTGCCGGGCACGGCGATCGTGCAGGCCGCGGCCTCGTCCCGCGAGAGCGGCGTCTTCGCCACCACCATCGGCCCGTAGCCGTCGCCCATGCTCGCGCCGCAGGGGCAGAGCACGTAGCGGTCGGCGAGGTGGGCGTAGGCGTGGATCGAGAGGGCGGTGAGCTCGAGCTCGCCCGCGAAGGCCCGGCGGTTGAGCGTCTCGATGTCCACGAGCTCGTGGACGAACCGGTAGGGGCCGGTGTCGATCCGGTCGGCGGCGAGCGCGTGGAACATGAACGCGTCGTCGGGGTCGGGGCTGTGCCCCACGCGGATGACGCGGGATTCGCGGGCCGTGGCGGTGCTGCTCATGCCGCCATCATAGGGGCCGGGGGCGATCCGGCCACCGGCGCCGATCCGGCCCCGGCCGGCGACTACCGCGGCGCGTCGCCCGGCCGGCCGCGGCCGGCGAGCTTGCCGAGGTCACGGGCGTCGCCGGGCCGCAGCTGCGTGGCCCGGAGGTTCTCCCGCTGGATGGCCTCGTAGACCTCCTGGCGGTGGACCGGGACCTCCGCCGGGGCGTTGATGCCCAGGCGGACCTTGTCTCCCCGAATGTCGACGATCGTCACGACGATGGTGTCGCCGATCATGATGCTTTCGTCACGTTGCCTGGAGAGTACGAGCATGACTGGCTCCTTCCCGACCCGGGCGTGGCACCGGCGGCTCCACGCCTTCCTGCGAGTCGATTATGCGCTCCGTTTGACGGGCGGAAGCCCGGGCAGGACCTCGTGCCGCAGCGGCAGGTCGCCGCTCGCGACGACTTGGCGGCCCGTGCGGGTCTCGACGTTGATGACGATCGGCGCCTTGAGATTGAGCGTGATGGTCGTGTCGGTTCTGCCGGCGACCACGACGACCTGCGCGTCGCGGATGTCGACGAGCCCCAGCGGCTGCAGTTCGCTCCGCGGGATGCGCACCCGGTAGTCGGGCACGAACCGCCGCGGGCTGACGACCGCCAGGGCCACGTCACCGCGGGTCGTGCTCTGCAGCCAGCCGACGGCGTCGTTGGCCGCGTCGGCGAGCAGCGCCCACTCGCGGCAGTCCTCGAGCCCCGGCAGGCCCGCGGGGAAGCGGATGAGGTCGCCGGCGGCGACGTCGATCTGTCCGAACCTGGTCGTGGTGATCCGCATGACGGCAGTCCCTCGCCTCGCATCCGGCGGCGGGGCGTCGTGCCCCGCGCGCCGCGGACACTCGTCCGCACAGACGGGATCGGCAGACCGGGAGAGCCGCGTCAAGAAAAAAGGACTGGCGAGGACGGGGGGATGCGGCGAGGCGTGCAGGCGCCGCGGGTCGTGCCGGTCGTGCCGGCCGCACCGGCCTCACAGCGCGGCGCGGCGGCCGCGTTCACTGCCACATCGGCTGCGCCCGCCAGGCGGCCAGCGGGGCGAGCACGAGGAGCGGCAACCAGGCCCCGAGCGCCGGGCTGAAGACGTCCTGGGCGGCCAGGGCCTGCGCGCCCATCACGACGAGAAAGAAGGCGACCGTGGTGCCCACGCAGAGGCCCACCGCGATGAACACGCCGCGGCGGGACGGCCCCAGCACGAGCGGCACCCCGAGCAGCACGAGCGTCATGTCGAGGAACGGGGCGATGAACCGTGAGTGCACCCGCAGCGGGACGTCGCCGCCGACGCCGAGGCTGGGGTTGCGGATGGCCCGCACCAGCTCCGGCGTCGAGGAGTACTGGCTCCAGTTCGTCGAGCCGATCATCTGCTCGAAGGACACGTCGCTCGACACGAAGCACTGCCGCGGCTCGAGCCACGCGGCGGTGGCCCGGGTGAGGACCACGATGCGATCCCCGGCCACGAGCGGCTGGAGGCGGTCGATGTCAGCCGGCTCGCTGACCCCCGAGAGCAGCCAGCCGGCCGGGTGGTCGGCGTCGGCCGGCCGCCAGACGGCCTCGGCCGCGTCGATCTGCGGCCCGTAGTCGGCGAGCTGCGGCGGCATGAGCAGGCTCGGGGCCTCGATCCGGCACGTGGCCGCCTGCGCCGAGCGTCCGCGGAACAGGATCTCGGAGGCGTGGTCGTAGCGGGCCTCGAAGGGCAGCTGGCGGTCGCCGCGGAGGTCCTGGGCGTTGCGGGCGAAGGCGTCGCGGATCCGCGGGATGCACAGCTCGCGGTTGGCCGCGGCGAGCACGCTCACGGTCGCGGCGAGCACGAGCACGGGGCGGGCGATCCGCCAGCGGGTCACGCCCGCGGCGAGCAGGGCGGTGAGTTCGTTGTGCCGCTCCAGCCACGAGAGGGCGAACATCGCCGCGGCCATCGCGACCACCTGGCTCGTGGCGTCGAAGAACCACAGGATCCGGCAGCCGTAGTAGGCGGCCAGCACCCGCGTCAGCCCCCCCGCGTCGGCCGCGTGCGTCAGGAACTCCTCCATGTTCGTGAACGCGTCGAACACGAAGTACAGCCCGGCGAGGCTGACGAACACGATCATGAACGCGTGCAGCATCGCGCGGGTGATGTAGCGGTCGATCAGCATGGGCGGGTCCGCGGGGGCGGGGGAGGGTAGGCTGGGGGCCTTCGAGCGTCAATCGGTGCGCGGGCCGGTGGTCAGGCCGGTCCCGCGGCCGCGCGAACGCCGGCCCCCGGGAATCCGCGCTGCGATGAGCTGGTTCGGGCGACTCCGTACGACGGCGTCCCGGTGGACGGACGCCGGCCTCGACGCGCTGTTGCCGCCGCGGTGCGCGGTGTGCGGCCGCGAGCCGTCGCCGGGCGACCGCGCGGGCCGGTGCGTCGTCTGCGGAGCGTGCGCGGCGGCGCTGGGACGCGACGGGCCGCGGTGCGCCGCCTGCGGCGCGCCGGCGGCGGGCTCCGACTGCCGCGCGTGCCGTGGACGCGGGCGCGGCTGGGGCGGGATCGTCGTCCTCGGCGGCTACGCCGACGAGCTCCGCGACGCCGTCCTGCGTGCCAAGCGGCCCGCCGGCGAGCGGATCGCCGCGGCGCTCGCCGCGCTCCTCGTGGAGCGGCACCGCGACGCGCTTGCCGCCTGGGCTCCCGACGCGGTCGTGCCCGTGCCCATGCACTGGCTGCGCCGGCTCGCGCGGGGCACGAGCGCCGCCGACGAGATCGCCCGCGGCGTGGCGGCGGGCCTGCGCCGCCCGTGCCGCCGGCTCCTGCGCCGCGGCCGGGCCACGACCATGCAGAACCGGCTGCCCGTCGCCGAGCGGCGGGACAACGTCCGCGGGGCGTTCCGGCCCCGCGGTCGGCTGGCGGGCCTGCGGATCCTGATCGTGGACGACGTCACGACGACCGGCTCGACGCTCGAGGCCTGCGCGGAGGCGGCCATCTCCGCCGGAGCCGCCGCCGTGTACGCTGCTGCGGTGGCGCGGGCCGACGCGGGCGGCCCTGGCGACGCCTGACACCGCGCCCGAGTCCGAACCGAGCCACGACGCACGCATGCACGCACCGGCCCCGCTTCGCATCGGCACCCGCGGCAGCGCGCTGGCGCTCACGCAGGCCAACGGCGTGGCGGACCGGCTGCGGGCGCTGGGCGTGGCCGTGGGGATCGAGACGATCACCACCCGCGGCGACGCCTCCGTGCAGGGCCCCGTGGCGACGCTCGGCGGCGACGGCGTGTTCGTTCGCGAACTGGAGCGGGCGCTGCTCGAGGGCCGCATCGACGTCGCCGTGCACAGCCTCAAGGACCTGCCCACCGCGGAGACGCCCGGGCTCGCGCTGGCCTGCGTGCCGGAGCGGGCCACGCCCTTCGACGTGCTCGTGGGGCGGACCGCGCCGACGCTCGCGGCGCTCCCGCCGAAAGCCGTCGTGGGCACCTCGAGCATCCGTCGGGTGGTGCAGGTGCGGGCCCTTCGGCCCGACGTCGTTGTCCGGCCGATCCGTGGCAACGTGGACACGCGGCTGCGGCGGCTCGACGCCGGCGAGTGCGACGCCCTCGTGCTCGCGGGCGCCGGCCTCGAGCGGCTGGGGCTCGCCGGCCGGGTCACGGAGGTGCTGCGGCCGGACGCCTTCTGGCCGGCCGTGTCGCAGGGCGCGCTCGGGCTGCAGTCCCGCGCGGACGACGCCCGCACGCTCGCGGCAGTCGCGCAGCTCGACCACGCGGCCTCGCACGCCGCCGTTGTCGCGGAACGGGCGTGCCTCGCCGCGCTTGCGGGCGGGTGCCTGGCGCCGATCGGCGGCTGGGCCCGCATGGGTGCGTCCCGAGGGCTCGTGCTCGGCGCGTGCGTGCTCGAGGAGGCAGATGGCGTCGTGCACCGCCTCGGCGGCGAGGGAGCGATCCCCTGCGACGAAGGGAACGACGTGTCCATCGCGGCGGCCGGCGAACTGGGCCGCCGCGTCGCTGCCGACCTCCTCGCGCGAGGGGCGGCGTTGATGCTCGCGCGCGCGCGTGGCGGCGGCGAAAGCGGTAACGGCACGACATGATCGACCCCCCCTCCACGGTTTTTCACGTGACGCGCGCCGCGGCGTCATTGAACCGACCGGTTGCCTCCGCTACGATGCGCACGGTTGGTCCACGGTTGGTCGCTCGCGTCCAGGGAGATGCGACGGATCAGGGTAATTTTCCTCGTTCCTCGGCGTTCGCGCTCACGGCGCGGCCAGAACGGAGATGGTCATGGCAGTCAAAGTGGTGATCGCGGACGATCACGAGGTGGTGCGTCGGGGGCTCGTGAGCCTGCTCTCCGGTTCCGAGGTGAAGATCGTGGGGGAGGCGTCCAACGGCGACGAGGCCGTGAAACTCACGAAGAAGCACAAGCCTGACGTGGTCCTGCTCGACATCCGCATGGCGGGCAAGGACGGCCTGAGCGCGCTCGAGAAGATCCGCAAGGACATGCCGGCGGTCCGGTGCGTCATGCTCTCGACCTTCGACAACCCGACCTACGTGGCCCGGGCCGTCGCCGCGGGCGCCCACGACTACATGCTCAAGGGCTGCACGCGGGCCGAACTCGTCAACTCGATCACCGGGGCGGCCGCCGGGCAGCTTCCGGTCCGGGCCGGCGAGATGCGGCGGGTGGCCACCACGATGGCCAACCGCGTGGGGCCCCCCGACCCGGACATCCCGCTCACCCAGCGGGAAACGCAGGTCCTGCGGCACATGGCGCTGGGGCTCTCCAACAAGGAGATCGCCCAGTCGCTCACGATCAGCGTGGAGACGGTCAAGGAGCACGTGCAGAACATCCTGCGGAAGATCGCCGTCTCCGACCGCACGCAGGCCGCCGTCTGGGCCGTCCGCCGCGGGCTCGTGTAGGTCCGATCGGCCTGCCGTCACCGCGCCCGCGGGTGGGCCTTGTCGAACGCGTCGAGGAGCCGCGTCGTCGCCACGTGGGTGTAGATCTGCGTAATGACGAGGCTCTTGTGGCCGAGCAGCTCCTGCACGCTGCGGATGTCGGCACCCGCGTCGAGCAGGTGGGTGGCGAAGCTGTGGCGGATCGTGTGCGGGCTCGCCCGGCCCGCGAGCCCGGCGGCCGTCAGGTGCTTCTCCAGCAGTCGGGCCACGCCGCGGACCGAGAGCCGGCCGCCGAGCCGGTTGGTGAACAGCGGCCGCGGGCCGCGTGACGCAGCCGCCGGCCGCGGCCGGTCGGCCAGCCAGGCGCGGAGCGCCGCGCGGGCGTGCGAGCCGACGATGCCCAGCCGCTCCCGCCGTCCCTTGCCGCGGACGCGGACGGTGGCGGCGGCCAGGTCGAGGTCGCCGTCGTCGAGGTTGACGAGTTCCCGCACGCGGACGCCGGCCGAGTACATGAGCTCGAGGATGGCCCGGTCCCGCACGCCGCCGGGGGCGCCGGGCCGCGGCGCGGCGAGCAGGCGCGCGATCTCGTCGCCCGTGAGGAACTTCGGTAGCTTCCGTCCGCGCTTCGGTCCGCGGAGGGGCTTGGCCGGGTTGGCGCGGACCCAGCCCTCGCGCTGGCCGAACGTGTAGAAGCTCCGCATGCTCGCCAGCTTGCGGGCCACCGTGGAGGCGGCGTAGCCGGCGGCGTGGAGCCCGGCCGAGAACCGCCGCAGGATCGCGCTCGTGGCGTCCGCCGGACCGCGGCAGCCCGCCGAGCGGAGGAACTCCTCGAGCTGGAGCAGGTCCTCGCGGTAGGCCTTCCGCGTCAGCGGCGACGCGCCGCGCTCGGCCTCGAGGTGGGAGAGGAACCGCGCGATCGCCGCGGCGAACCCGGGACCCGCCGGCGGTGTGGCCGCCCGCATGGCGTCCCGCTCACCCCTGGGCGGGCCGGTCGGCCCGCGGTTGGAACCGTAGCCGCCTCGGCCGCGGCGCGCTCTGCCTCACCTTCTGGGCGAGCACGGCCGCGTCGTACCACGAGAAGTTCAGCTCGGGGTTCGCGGCGTGGCGGCCGAGGGCCCGGATCGCGGCGTCACGGCTGTCGTCGTCGAACAGGAACACGTACCGTTCCTCCCCCTTGACGAGGGCGATGACGTTGACGTCGCGGGAGGTCATGAGGGGCCCCGGGGACGGGTGGGCGGCGCAGTCTCGCCGCCGCAAGGGTCGTATCGGCCGCCGCGCGGCAGCCGCCGCAGGCTTCCGGCAGGCACCCCCCGAGTTTCCGCGATCGGGCCCACCGCCCGCCGCCGGCCAAGTCGCGCATGACTCTGGGCAAACTGTGACGCCGGGGCTCCCCGGCGGCGGCCGGGGTCCGCTACCGCAGGTCGGCGAAGCCCGCGAGGCCGACCGGCTCCCGGCACCAGAACGGCTCGCCGTGGGTCGAGCCGATCAGCGAGCCCCACCAGGTGTCGGCGGCCGCGACCCGCTCCGGGACGGTCGGCCGCGGTGCGTCCGCCGGGAACTGGCTGGCGTAGCAGGCCAGGCTGCGGTGCTTGGCAGCGGCCGTCGCGGCGACGTCCACGATGAAGGCGGGGCGGCGGACCGTCCGCAGGTGCACGCAGGCGTAGTGGAAGATCCGCTCCGGGTGCCACGGGTCGCCGGGGAGGTCGCATTTCGTGAGCTTCGCCCAGAATCGCGCCGCCTCGGCGAGCCGCGTGGCGGCGACGTGGTCCGGGTGGGCGTCGATCCAGTGGGGCGCGAACAGCCAGCGGGGCCGCGTGCGGCGGATCACGCCGGCGAGCCGGCCGCGGGCCGCGAGCGTCGCGCGGAGCCGGCGGTTCGGCAGGCCCAGGTTCTCCCGCCACGGGATGCCGAGCGCGGCCGTGGCCGCCGCCGTCTCGCGGTACCGCGTCGCGACCGAGCCGCGGGTCGTGGGCTCGCCGTCTGTGAGGTCGAGCACGCCGACCCGGAGGCCCCGCGAGAGCATGAGGGCGATCGTGCCCACCATGCCGAGTTCCGCGTCGTCGGGATGCGGGGCGATGACGAGGACGTCGAGCATCGGGGCGGGCCGTGGCCGGGCAGGACGGCGGCGGATTGCCGGTCCGTCACGGCTCCCAGCATAGTCCGGACTCCTGCGGAAAGTGGGGCGGTGGCGGCTCGGAAAAAACCGGTGTTACACTCTGGCCGATGGGGTCCTCCCCGCCGACGAAGCCTCGCCGAGGCTGTTCGGAGGATGTTTCTGGAGAACGGGTGATGGCGGCAGACGACGATCGCGAGCAGGCGCCCGACCCGTGGGACGAGATCGTGGCCGAGGGCCTCGGAGAAGGGACGGGGGAGATTTCGTTCACCTTCGACGAGCCGGGGGATTCCGCGGCCGCCGACGCGCCGGCGGCCGGCCTGGACGCGGGCGACGGTCCCGGGCCCGAAGCGTCCGCGGCCGAGGACGCCCTCGTCGAGCACTGGCTCAGCGGTGGCGACGGCGAGGCCGGTGAGGCTGTGCGGCTGGACGCCCCGTCCGAGGATCACGCGGCGGGCTCGTCGGCGATCGAGATCGGCACGGGGGGCTCCGGGGTGAAACTCCACGGCGCCCCCGAGCAGGAGGAGATCGGCGGCGGCGCGACCGACGACCAGGCCGCCGAGACCTGGCTCGGCATCGACACGTCCGGTTCCGACGACGATGCCGCATCGACTGGCGGTTTCCCGGACATCTCGACCGCCGGTGCGGAGTCGAAGCCCGACTCGGCGCCGCCCGCCCCCAAGACGCCCGCCCGCCGTCCGGCCAAGTCCGTGAAGAACGTGAAGAAGAAGTCGGGCGGGATCGGCCAGCTCGTCGGCGTGGTGCTCGGCGGCGCGATGGCGATTCCCATCACGATGGCGATCCTGATCTACGGTCTCGGCAAGGATCCCTTCGGCGTCACGAAGCGGGTTCCGGAGCAGGTGGCGTTCCTGCTCCCCGAGAAGTTCCGGCCCGGATACAAGAAGCCGGTCGCGCCAAAGCCCGATGCCGACGCACCTGGCCCCTCGGCGCTCGACGACCTGCCGAGCGTGCCGGCGACCGACACGGAGCCGGCCCCCGCGGACGTGGCGGGCGTCGATAAGCCCGTGATGCCCGACGATCCCGTGCCGCTGCCGGAACCCGATCCGGCCCCCGCGGCCGAGCCCGGGCTCGACGACCTGGCCGTCACGCCGGCGGCCGCGGAGCCGCCGCCGCTCGACACGGCGCCGCTCGACGACGCGGTTGCCGAGGCCGCGGCGCTGTGCGAGGCGATCGGCGCCGTGGACGACACGGGCAGCGCCGCCTACAAGACGCTGCGGAAGCGGTGGTACCGCGCGCTCGCCCGCGTGGCCGAGGAACTCGTCGTGCTCGACAACGCCGCCGCCACGTCGGGCCGGACGGTGGGTGGTGCGACCGACAGCGTCGCCGCCCTTCACGGCACGATCGACGGCCGCGAGCTGCTGCGGGGTGAACTCGCGGTGCTGGCGTGCTTCTGGCTGGCCGCCGTCAGTCGCGACAGCGACGGCGTCGTGGTGCCGGTGACGTTCGAGTCGTCGCAGAAGGTGGGGCCGTACTGGCGGACGAAGTCGTCGCTTGCCGATGCCGCCGGCACGTCCCGCACCCTCACCGTCATCTCGCGGACCGAGCCGGCTGCGGTCGTCGGCGACGCCGTCGTCGTGACGGGCGTGGCGCTCGATCGCGAGGGCACGGTGATCTGGGCCGCCGACATCCGCGCCGCGGGCGGCGGCGGACTCTCCGCGGGCTTCTGACGCCGCTGGCCACGGGAGGCGGCGTGGACTCGCCGGCACGGATCGCGGCGGCCGTGACCGCGGGCGCGGCCCGCGCGGCCGACGTGCTCGCGGCGGCCGAGGCGCGGCACGACGCGGCGCACCCGCGGCTCAACGCCCTCGTGCAGCCGCGCTTCAGCGAGGCCCGGGCCGAGGCCGCGACGGCGGCCGCAGGCCCCCTGGCGGGCGTGCCGGTGAGCGTGAAGGAGTGCTTTCCCGTCCGGGGGCTCGCCACCACGCTGGGCATAGAGGCCCGGCAGGACCACCGGGACGCGGCCGACGCGGAGATCGTCGTGCGGCTGCGGGCGGCGGGCGCCGCGGTCGTGGGCAAGGCCAACGTCCCGCAGGCGATGTTCCTGCACGAGACCGACAATCCCGTCTGGGGCCGCACGAACCACCCGCGGGACGCCGCCCGGGGCCCCGGCGGATCGAGCGGCGGCGACGCGGCGCTCGTGGCCGCGGGCGTCGTGCCGCTGGCGGTCGGCAACGATCTCGCGGGCAGCCTCCGCCAGCCGGCGCACGCCTGCGGCGTCGCGGCGCTCGTGCCGCGGTCGGCGGTGCTCGGCGAGGGGGGCGCGATCGACACGCTGCCCCACCTCGGGGTCGTGCGGCCGCGGGCCGGGTTCCTCGCCGCGACGGTCGCCGACCTGCGGCTCGCGCTGCGCGCCGTCGGGCGCGCCGCCGCACCGTCGGGCGACGCGGCGCGGGGCGTCGCCGGCATGCGGATCGGCTGGTGGGACGACGCCGGGCCGATCCCGCCGTCGGCCGCGGTGGCCCGGGCCGTCGCCGAGGCCGTCGCGCGGCTCGCCCGCGTTGGTGCGACCGTCGTGCCGCTCGCGGGCGACGTGGCCCGCGAGGCGGCCTGGATCCATCTGGCGATCCTCGGCGCCGACGGCGGCGCCGACATCCGCCGCCTGTTCGCGGGCGGGCGGCCGATTCCCGGGGTGGCCCGGCTCCTGCGGCTCGCCGGGCTGCCCCGCGGCTGGCGGCCTGCGCTCGCGGCGATCGCCCGGCTCGCGGGTCGCGGGATCGAGGCCGAGGGGCTCGCGCGGACCGGGCCGCGCGACGCAGCCGGGCTCGCCCGGCTGCTCGCGGCACGGGCCGACGTCGCGGCGCGGTTCCACGCGCTCGCCGCGGGCCTCGACGCGGTCGTCTGCCCGGTGTCGGCGCTGCCGGCGCTCCGGCACGGTACGGCCGCGCGGCTCGTCCTCGCGGCGGCGCCCTGCCTGCTCGCGAACCTGCTCGACCTGCCGGCGGGCGCCGTGCCCGTCACCGAGGTGCTTGCGGACGAGGAGGCGGCGCGGCCGGCGTCGCGCGACCCGGTGCTGCGGGAGGCGGCCGCGTGCGACCGCGGCAGCGCGGGGCTGCCCGTCGGCGTGCAGGTGGTGGCCTGCCCCGGCCGCGACGAGGACGCGGCCCTCGACGTGATGGCCGCGGTCGAGGCCGGCGCCGATCAGCCGAGTCGGGCTGCGACGGCGCGGGGGATCTGACCGACCGGCAGCACCTCGGCGGCTGCGCCCGCCTCGATGCCCGCCTTCGGCATGCTCCAGACCACGCTCGTGGCCTCGTCCTGCGCGATCGTGTGCCAGCCACGGTCGCGGAGCCTGCGCAGGCCGCGGGCCCCGTCGCGACCCATGCCCGTCAGCAGCACCGCCACGCCGGCCTGGGGCCAGTGCTCGGCCACGCTCTCGAAGAACACGTCCACGCTGGGGCGAAAGAAGAGGTCGCGGGGCTCGGCGCGGTACTCGAGCGTCCGCGCTTTCGACAGCACGAGGTGGTCGTTCGTGCCGGCCAGCAGGACGTCCCCGGCCCGGGGCGGCTGGCCGTCGACCGCCACGCGGACGGCGCGGCCCGTCCGCTCGCCGAGCCAGGTGGCGAGGCCCTGGGCGAAGGCCGCGTCCACGTGCTGCACGACGATCGTGGCCACGTTCCAGTCGCGGGGCAGCGGGGCGAGCAGTTCGGCGAGCGCCTTCGGCCCGCCCGTGGACGCGCCGACGGCGAGCAGCCGCGGCGTCGGCGCGGCCGGTGCCGCGGGGCGGCGCGGCTCGGCCGTCGCGGCCACGATCTTGGCGATCGTGCCGATCTTCGCGACGAGCGCCCCGGCGCCGCTCACGTCGCCGGTGGCGCCGAGGATCGGCGTGTCCACGGCGTCGAGCGCGCCGTGTCCCATCGCGTCGTAGACGAGCGAGATGTTGCCGCTCACGGTGGCCGTGACCACGAGGATCGCGCACGGCGCCGACTCCATGATCCGCCGCGTGGCCTCGACGCCGTCCATGTGCGGCATGACGAGGTCCATGAGCACGAGGTCCGGCCGGTCCTGCCGGGCGAGCGCGACCGCCTCCACGCCGTCGCCGGCGGTCCACGCGACCTCGTGGCCGGGGAGGCTTTCGACGACGCGCCGCAGCGCCTCGCTGGCCGCCCGCACGTCGTTGACGATGGCGATCCGCATCACGTTCCGTCCGCGGGCACCAGGAGGGGTGCCTCCCCCACGCGGATCACGTCGCCGCGCCGATCAGGTCGATGATCGTATCGATGAACGTGGCGTCGTGGAAACTGCTCTTCGTGAGGTAGCGGTTGGCGCCGGCGTCGAGGCCGCGGAGGCGGTCCTCCTCGCGGTCCTTGTACGACACGATCACCACCGGGACGTCGCGGCGGGCCGGGTCGGCCTTGATGAGCGAGACCAGGCCGATGCCGTCCATGCGGGGCATGTCCACGTCGGTGACGACGAGGTCGTAATGGGAGGACCGCAGCGCGTTCCAGCCGTCCATCCCGTCCACCGCCACGTCCACGGCGTAGCCGCGGGCCACGAGGAGCTGCCGCTCGAGCTCGCGGACCGTGATCGAGTCGTCCACGACGAGGATCCGCTTCCGCGCGCGGGCCTGCTCCGCGAGCCTCTCGAACTCGACCCTGGACAGCCTGCGTCCCGAGAGCACGTTCTCGATCGACCGCACGAGGTCCTCGACGTCCATGATCAGCACCGGGTCGCCGTTCTCGAGGATCGAGGCCGAGTTGACGTCGGCCACCTTGCCGAGGCGGGGGTCGAGCGGCCGGACCTCGAGGTCGCGCTCGCCGAGGAACGCGTCCACGAGCAGCCCGAACTGCTGGCCGCGGTCGCTCACGACGACGACCGGCAGCGGGTCCGCGGGGCGTCCCGCCGGCAGCTCCAGGATCTGCGAGGCCAGGACGAGCCCGATGGCCCGGCCGTCGTGGTCCACGTACTGCCGCCCCTCGACGGTGCGGATGTCGGCCTGGGGGCAGGTCAGGATCCGGTCGATGCGGGTGAGCGGGAATGCGTAGGGCTCGCCCCCGATGTCCACGAGCAGGGCGCGGATCACGGACATCGTGATCGGCAGCTGCAGCGTGAAGGTGGTCCGCGCGCCGGCGGCGGTGGCCACGCGGACCCCGCCGCCGACCGCCTTGACCATGCTCCGCACCACGTCGAGGCCCACGCCGCGGCCCGAGATCTCCGTCACGCCGTCCTTCGTCGAGAACCCCGGCAGGAAGAGGAACTCGAGGAGCTCGTGCTCGGAAAGCTGCCCGGCCACGCCCGGGGCCACGAGCCCGCGGGCGACCGCGCGGTCGCGGAGCCGCGGCAGGTCGATGCCGCGGCCGTCGTCGGCGAGCGTGATCTGGAGCATGCCGGCCCTGTGCCGGGCCTCGAGGCGGATCGACCCGGCGGGGTCCTTGCCGGCGGCCTGCCGCTCCGCGGGCGTCTCGAGGCCGTGGTCGAGGGCGTTGCGGATGAGGTGCGAGAGCGGCGCCTCGAGCTTGTCGAGGATGTCGCGGTCCACGCCGGTCTGCTCGCCGCGGACCTCGAGGCGGACCTGCTTGCCGAGCGTGCGGGCCAGGTCGCGGACGAGCCGCGGGAAGCCGCGGATGCCGTCGGCCAGCGGCCGCATCCGGCTCACGAGCACCTCGTGGTGCAGGCGGTTCGAGAGGTCCTCGTTGCGGCGCGAGAAGCCCTCGAAGTCCTCGGCGAGGTCGGCGAGCCGCGCGAGCGAGGCGTCGGCCCGTTGGCGGGTTCCCGCCAGCAGCGCGGCCAGCGGCGCCGGCACCTCGAGGCCGGCGGCCCCGAGCCGCTCCTCGATGCTCGCGAGCCGGTCGCAGAGATCCATGCCGGTGCCGCGGAGCTGCACGAGCGCATCGACGAACGGCCGCAGCTGGCGGGCCTCGACGAGCGACTCGCCGGCGAGGCCGACGAGCCTCGTGAGGCTCTCGGCCGACACGCGGACCACGCGGTCCGTCGTTCCGCCGCGGGCCTGCGGCCCGGCGGGGACCTCCGCGGCCTCGGGAGTCGCCGCGTCCGCCGGAGCGGCCGCCGCGGGCGGTGGCGGCGCGGGTTTTGCGGGCGTGGTCGGCGCCGCCGCGGGGGCGGGCCGCCCGGCGGCGTCGGCGCCCGCCGCGAGCAGCGCGAGGTCGGCCACGAGGGCGTCGGCGCGGTCGCGCCACGGGCCGTCGGCCGCGAGGGCGTCGTCGGC
>JBJTPA010000331.1:0-5367 GCA_046074885.1 Planctomycetaceae bacterium | reverse complement strand
CGAGCGGGCCCGGCTCTGTCTCGCGGGACTCCTGCTCGGGTCGAGCAACGTGCTCGTGCTCGACGAGCCGGGAAACCACCTCGACGTGGAGACCGTGGACGCCCTCGCGAAGGCCCTCGTGGACTACGCCGGCACCGTGATCTTCACGAGCCACGACCGGGCTTTCGTGTCGGCCGTGGCGACGAACGTGGTCGAGGTGGGCGGGGGCCGCGTGCTGAACTACGCGGGCGACTACTCGGCCTACCTCGCCGCCATGAACCGCGAGATCGACGACGAGGAGGCCGCGGCGGGCCGGGGAGCGCCGGCAAACGGTGGCCGGACGGGCAAGGCCGGGGGAAAGTCGGCGGCGCGGGCCGGCTCGGCGTCGTCTGGAGGCCGCGAGCGGGAACTCCGCCGCGAGACGGGGAACCTCGAACGGTCGATCGCCCGGCTCGACGCCGAGAAGAAGCGTCACCACGCGGCCCTGCTCACCGCGACCGATCCGGCCGAGGCGCTCCGCATCCACGAGGCGATGACGAAGGCGGCCACGGAGCTCGCCGCCGCGGAGGAGCGATGGCTGGCGCTGAGCGAGGAACTCGCCGGCCTCGATGAAGAATAAGCCTCGCTCGTGTCCCATGAAGCCCGGAGCGCGAGCGACGGGATCTCGGGTGGTGGTTCGGACGGCTCCGCGGTGGCCTGAGGCCGTGGCGCCCCGCATTATCCCCGCGCTGCCGCTTGGGGCTTGCTGGCGGGAGAGAACGCCGGTTGGCGGGGGACGGACAAGGAAAATCCCCTACAGCAACCGCTCGAGGCTGCACGGGCGGCGGCAGGCGGCCTCCGGAAAGAAGCGGTTGCGGAGGCGTCCGTCGGGCCCGGTCGCAAAATCCTCGGGCCGGGTCGGGATCACGAGCGGCCGCGTGCGGAAGCCCCGCGACTCCAGGAACTCCGCGCGGTCGATGAGTTCGAGCGGCAGTTCGAACACGGCCGGCAGGTCGTCGAAGCGGTCGTGGGCGTCCACAACCGCGGTGCCGCGCATGCCGGGCGGCTGGTACATGAGCGCCCA
Organism: Planctomycetaceae bacterium; assembly: GCA_046074885.1. Lineage (GTDB taxonomy): Bacteria > Planctomycetota > Planctomycetia > Pirellulales > UBA1268 > QWPN01. Next base: position 4,325 of record JBJTPA010000331.1, on the reverse strand, counting down.
GCCGTAGAAGTCGAGGTGGAGTCGCTGCGGCTCGCTGCGCGTCGCGCTTCCGTGATCCTGCGCAGGGCTACGCCCCGCGACGAACGGGCCGGCGACGGTGGCGCCCACCCGGCAGGTGATGCCGCGGCCGGCCAGTTCCGCCACGAGCCGTTCCACCTCGTCGGGGTCGCGGGGCGCCCGTGGCCGCAGCAGCCGGTCCGACTCGACGGCCACGGTCCACGTCGTCGCGTGGGCCGCCCGCCAGAGGATCGCGGGGCCGGCCACGAGCGGCCGGTAGCGGCGGACGCCGCGGGTCGCGCCCGCGGCCGGCACGAGCCGGACGAGGGCCTGTCTGATCAAGGGTCGTGGCGTCATCGGTGGTGGCTCCGTGGACAACCGTCGTGTGGCGGACGATAGCCGACGCCGGGGACACCCTTGGTCCGCGAAAACCCCGCCGCGTGAGGGGCGGGGCCGCCCGCGTCCTTCCGTTGGGTGAACCCGCCCCGCGACGGTAGCCTTGGGCCGCGGGCCGCGCCGGCCCGTGACCCGGGAGCCGCACGATGGATTCGCTCAACCGCCACGAGCAGATGCTCCGCGTCATCAGCCTCATCGACATCCTCTTCGGGGCCCGGCATCCCCTCACCGTCGCGGAACTGAAGGAGCGGCTCCGCGACCGCGGCGCGATCGACGAGATGTCCGACAAGAACATCCGCCGCGACGTCGAGTTCCTGGCCAACTTCGGCTATGCGGTGAGGCGGACGAAGCGGCGGTCGCCGCGGGGCACGCTCTGCGCCGCGTGGTCGATCGAGCCGGGCCGGGGCGCCGCCGAGCTCGCGGCCCCGGCCGTGACGATCACGGAGATCCTCTCCCTCGCCGTGGCCCGCGAGTTCCTCGCGCCGCTGGCGGGCACGGCCTACTGGCGCGGGATCGCGCAGCTCATGGCCCGGCTCGAGAAGGTGGCCACGCCCGAGCTCATCGCCTACGCGGAGGAGCACAAGGACGGCCTCGTCGTCCACCCGCGGCCGGCGGCCGCGAAGTACCGCGGCCGCACGCTCAACGCGATCCACCGCGCCATCCGCGGCACGCGGGAGCTCGAGATCCGCTACACGAGCCTCGCCGAGGCCAGGCCGCGCCGCATCACGATCCGGCCCGAGTCGCTCGTGGTCTACGAGGGCGCGATCTACATCGCGGCCCGCCGCGCCCCGCGGCCCGGCCGCCGCGGCGGCGACGACGAAGCGATCCGGTTCTACAAGCTCGACCGCGTGGCGGACGCCCGCGTCGCCGCCCGGACCTTCGCGCGGCGGCCCGACCGCGTCGAGGACCTGCTCGCCGACAGCATCACGATGTACCGCTCGACGGCGAGGCCGCGGCGCTACCGGATCCGAGTGGAGGCGCCGCGGGCGCGGTGGGCCCGCGAGAAGCCGTTCCATCCGCGGCAGAAGGTCCGCGAGCTCGCCGGCGGGGCCGTGATGCTCGACATCGAGCGGGCCTGGGACGAGGAGATGGTGCCGCAGCTCCTCGCGCTCGGCGACATGGTCGAGGTGCTCGAGCCGGAGGACGTCCGCGGCCGCATCGCCGAGGAGGCGAGGAAGATCGTGGACCGCTACGCCGGGCGGCTCGGCGCCGTCACGGCGACCCGCGGCTCGCGGCCCGCGTGAGCCGCGCGAGCCGCTCCTCGGCCTCCGGCCGGAGGTCGTCCCAGCGGAACCGCCACTGCCAGTTGCCCCAGGCCCTGCCCGGCACGTTCATGCGGGCCTCCGAGCCGAGGCCGATGACGTCCTGCAGCGGGCAGACGGCGGTGCGGGCCGGCGTCCCCAGGGCCAGGGCGATCATGTCCCAGTTGATCTCGGAGCCGTCGCTGCCGAGGGCCACCCGCACGCGGTGCCGCTCGTCCGCGAGTTCCGCGGCCGAGCGGGTCGTGTCGCGGCCCGGCTCGGCGCGGTACCAGCCCACGGTCGTGTCGTTGTCGTGGGTGCCCGTGTACACGACCGTGTTTTCCGGATACCGGCCGGGCCGGTGCGACTCGCGGTCCTCGCCGCCGAAGGCGAACTGCAGGATCCGCATCCCCGGGAAGCCGAGTTCTTCGCGGAGGGCATCGACATCGGGAGTGATCACGCCGAGGTCCTCCGCGATGATCGGCCGTGGGCCGAGTGCCGCGGTGGCCGAGTCGAAGAGCGTCCGGCCGGGGCCCGGCACCCAGCGGCCGTGCTCCGCTGTCGGGTCGGCGGCGGGGATCTCCCAGGAGGCGGCGAAGCCGCGGAAGTGGTCGATCCGCAGCACGTCCACGAGCGCGAAGGCGTGCCGCAGCCGCGCGATCCACCAGGCGAACCCCTCGGCCACGTGGACGTCCCAGCGGTAGAGTGGATTGCCCCAGCGCTGGCCGGTCAGGGAGAAGTAGTCGGGCGGCACCCCCGCCACGACGGTGGGCCGGCCGTCGGCGGCGAGCGCGAAGAGGTCTGGCCGGCACCAGACGTCGGCGCTGTCGTGGGCCACGAAGATCGGCAGGTCGCCGATGATCGAGATGCCGAGCGCCGCGGCCCGTGCCCGCACCCGCGACCAGTGCTCCTGGAACAGGAACTGGCCGACGCGGGCGTGGTGGATGCCGTCGGCGAGGTCCCGCCGCGCGGCCGCGAGCACGCCCGGCTCGCGGGCCGCGGCATCGGCGGGCCACTCGGTCCACGCCCGGCCGTCGAACCGCGCCTTGAGCGAGACGAACAGGGCGTAGTCCTCGAGCCACGGCCCCTGCTCGTCCACGAACTGCTCGAAGCCGTCGCGGAGCGCGGCCGAGGCCCGCCGCGGGAACGCCGCCGCCACCTCGTGGAGCAACGCGAGCCGGGCGCCGATCACGTCGCCGAAGGCCACGTGGTCGGCGGGCATGGGGGGCAGCGCGTCGAGCCGATCGGCGTCAACGAGGCCGTCGTCGCGGAGCGCGTCGAACGAGACGAGGAGCGGATTGCCCGCGAACGTGGAGAGCGTCTGGTAGGGGGAGTCGCCGAACCCGGTGGGGCCGAGCGGCAGCAGCTGCCAGAGCCGCTGCCCCATCGCCGCGAGCCGCTCGAGCCAGCGGTGGGCCTCGGGGCCGAGTTCGCCGATCCCGAACCGGCCCGGGAGCGAGGTCGGGTGGAGGAGGATGCCGGCGGAGCGGGTCGCGAGCGGGCCGGAGGCGGGAGCGGTCACGGCGTGCGTCCGGGCGCTGGAGCGTGCAGGAAGCGGGGCTGCGGCTACGATCATGGCACGCAGGCCCGCAGTGTAGGGAATCGCGGCCGGATCGAACCACCGCGAATCGAGGACGCATGAGCGACGCGGCGCAGCCCCGATTCACCACCGCGGAGATCGACGTGCCGGTTGGCCCGCGGGTGCGATCTGCCGTCGTCTGCACGCCCGCGGCCGAGCCGCCCCCGGCCGGCTGGCCGCTCGTGCTCGCGTTCCACGGCGGCCGCAGCCACCCCGACGGCATGCGCCGGTTCTCGGGCCTCGACGTGCTCGCGGCGACCTCCTGTGCGGTCGTCGCCTATCCCGCGGGCACCGGGTCGCGAGCGGGCCTGCTCACCTGGAACGGCGGCAATTGCTGCGGCGAGGCCCGTGACGACGGCTCCGACGACGTGGCCTTCGCGGCGGCGGTCGTGGCGGCCGTGGCCGCCCGCGCGCCGGTGGATCCACGTCGGGTGCACGCCACCGGCATGTCGAACGGCGCGATGATGGCCCACCGCTTCGCCGCCGAGCGGTCCGACCTCGTGGCGTCCATCGCCGCCGTGGCCGGGCCCCTCGCGCTCGACGCGATCGCGCCGTGCCGGCCGGTGCCGGTGCTCGCGTTCCACGGCACGCTCGACCAGTTCACGCCGCTCGAGGGCGGCATCGGCCGCCGGAGCGTGACCCGCGTGAGCCATCGGCCGATCCTCGCCGGCCTCCTCGACTGGGTGCATGCGAACGGCTGCCCGGCCACCGTCCGCCGCGAGCCGGTCCCCTGCTCCGACGACGGCATCGCCGTCGAGCGGTTCACCTGGGGGCCGGGCCGCGCCGCGAGCGAGGTCGTCTTCTACCGCTTCGACGGCGGCGGCCACACCTGGCCCGGCCGCGCGCCCGACTCGTTCTACCTCGGTCCCTCGGCGCTCTCGCTCGACGCGAATCCCATCATCCGGGACTTCTTCGCGCGACACCCGCTGCCGGCGTGACGCGGCCCGGTGGGGAGCCTGCCGTCAGCCGCCCATCCGCCGGGCGATCTCCTCGAGCGGCACGCCCTTCGTCTCGGGCACCATGGCGAGCACCCAGGCGAGCTGCAGCACCATCATCCCGCAGAAGAACGCGAACACCTCGCTCGGGGCGAACCGCACGACCATCGCCGGAAA
>JBJTPA010000330.1:0-3847 GCA_046074885.1 Planctomycetaceae bacterium | reverse complement strand
CGTGACGGCCGCGTGCGCACGGCCCTCCACGGCGTCGAGGGCGTTGGTGACCACGTTGAGCACCGCCCGCGACATGCCGGCGGGATCGAAGAGCAGCAGCGGCAGGTCCACGGGCGGCCGCCAATGGATGGTGGCCCCCAGTTCGGTCGCCCGCTGCTGGACGGTCTCGACGATGTCGTCGATCAGGGCCGCGAGGTCGGTGGGCAGGGGGTCGGGCTCCCGCTCCTTGCTGAAGGTGAGCATGTCCATCACCAGTGACGAGATCTTGTCCTGGTTGCGGCGGACGATCTCCCAGCCCTTGCGGAGCACGCCGAGATCGTCGTTGTCGAGCCCCATCTCCACGAGGTAACTCCCGCCACGGATCCCCTGGAGGATGTTCTTGATGTGGTGGGAGAGGGTGGCGATGGCCTGACCGGTCGCCGCCAGCCGTTCCGCCTGCACCATCGCCGAGTAGTAGGTCGTGTCCTCGACGGCGAGGGCGGCCTGGTGGCCGATTGCGATCATGAGCTTGAGGTGGTCGTCGCTGAACCGCCGCTGCCCCTGATCGACCGCCTGGATGAGCGGCGTGGTGGTGTCGACGTAGATCAGCCCGACGGTGCCGTAGCGACCCCGCATCGGCACGCAGATCGCCTCGCGGACGCCCGTCCGCACCACGCTGTTGCCTGCCGCGAAGCGGTCGTCCTCCTGGGCGTCGCTGGTGAGCACGCCCTCGTGGCGGTCGAGCACGTAGTCGAGGATCGTGCGGCTGATCGCCAGCGAGCCGCCGCTCCCGTCGCGGCGGTCGCGGCGCGACTTGACGCGGAGGTCGCCCGTCTCGGCGTCGCGGAGCATGATGCAGCCGCGGTCGGCGGCCACCCACTCGAACACGAGCTCGAGCACGCGGCCGAGCAGCTCGTCGATGTCGAGCGTGTGGCTGACGGCCAGCGCCGTGCGGTACATCACCTGCACGTTGCTGCGGGCCCGCGACAGCCAGCGGCCCTGGGGCGCCTCGGGGGCGGCCATCGAGATCGAGTCTTCGTCGCGCATGGTGCGGACGATCCGCGAGCCGTCGGCGGGGCTGGCGGCGGGCACGATGTCCACGAGCCGGGCCGCATCCTCGTCGGCCTGCGTGGCCGCGTAGACCAGCACGCTCCGCCCGACCCTGATCCGGTCGCCCCCCGTCAGTTCCGCGCGCTCGATCCGCCGGTCGTTGAGGAACGTGCCGTTGGAGCTCTTCAGGTCGCCCACGACGAAGCCGTCCCCCACGCGGCGGATCTCGGCGTGCCGACGGGAGACCTCGTTGTCGTCGAGCTGCACCACGTTGCCCGGCTCGCGGCCGATCGTCACCGCCCCGGGCTGCACGGCGAGGTCGTACCGGGTGCCCTGGTTGCGGCCCTGGATGACGAACAGTGCGGGCACGGAGGGGCTCCGGCGAGGCGCGGCGGACGGAAGTGTCGGCGGATTGTCGCATGGCGGGGGGTGGCCGGGAAGCGACGACCGTCCGGTTTTCGCCGGATTTTTGCCCTTGAGTCGCCGTGACCCGGTCGGCATGATCCCGCCCTCTTCCGCGGGGCGTCGGGCCCGCCGGAGTCCGAACGTCGCGCATGGCAAGGCAAGGAGAGCACACCGTGAACCTTCGACTGGCAGTGATCGTGATCGTGGCCGCCGTGGCCCTGGCGCCCGCGTCGTCGTCCGCCCAGGCCCCCGCCGCGGGGCAGCCCCCCGCCGCCGCCCGTGCCGCGGCCACGGTCCCGGCCGCCCACACGGCCGTCATCGACATCGGCTACATCTTCAAGAACCACGCCCGCTTCAAGGCGGCCATGGACAAGATGAAGGACGAGGTGCTCGCCGCCGAGAACGCCCTCAAGGGGGAGCGGGACCGCATCAACAACCTCATGGAGCAGCTCAAGGGCCTCAATGTCGGCACGCCCGACTACAAGAAGCTCGAGGCCGAGGTCGCCAAGGCGCAGGGGGACTTCAACGTCAACGCGCAGCTCCAGAAGAAGGACTTCATGGACCGCGAGGCGAAAGTCTACATGCAGGTCTATGCCGAGATCGAGCAGGCCGTGGGGCAGTTCGCCCGGCAGCACGGGATCGCGGTGGTGCACCGCTTCGACGGCGACCCGGTGGACGGCACGGACCGCAACCGGATCCTCGGCAACATCACGCGGCCCATCGTCTACCACGACCCGCAGATCGACATCACGTCTGACATCCTGCGGATGCTCAACGCGTCGAACGTGGCAGGGCAGCCCGCCGCGACCCAGTCCCGGTAGTCCGCCCCCCCGGCGCCGTCCGCGTCCGCCGCCGGCGGCCGGTCTCGGCGCCCATCCGCCCGGTCGTCCCGCCATGCGCCCACGCTGCCAGCGCACGCTCCGCCGTCCCGCGTCGGTCGATGGCGTCGGGTACTGGAGCGGCCTGGGCGTGAGGGTGGAGTTCCTGCCGGCCCCGGCCGGCACGGGCGTGGTCTTCGTCCGCGGCGATCGCGAGGTGCCCGTGCGGATCGCGGCGGCGGTGGACAATCGCGTCGAGGCCGTGCAGCGGACGACGCTCGCCGTGGCGGGCGTGCAGGTGCAGATGGTCGAGCACGCCCTGAGCGCCCTGGCCGGGCTCGGCGTGGACTGCTGCGTGATCCGCGTCACGGCCGAGGAACTGCCGGGCCTCGACGGCTCGGCTCGGCCGTTCGTCGAGGCCGTCGAGGCCGCGGGCATCGAGGATCTCGGCGCCCCGGTCGATCCGCTCGTCGTGGAGGGCGTGGTCCGCGTCGGCGACGACGAGGCCTGGGTCGAGGTCTCGCCGCCCCGGCACCCCGGCCTGTCGGTCGAGTACGAGCTCGACTACGGCCCCGGCCCGATCGGCAGGCAGTCGCTCGCGCTCAAGGTCACGCCGGAGTCGTACCGCGCCGAGCTGGCCGCCGCCCGCACGTTCATCTCCGCCGCCGAGGCCGGGCGGCTCCAGGCGGCGGGCCTCGGCCTGGCGTCCACGCATCGCGACCTGCTCGTGTTCGGCGCCGACGGGCCGATCGGCAACGAGCTGCGGTGGCCCGACGAGTGCGTCCGCCACAAGGTGCTCGACCTCGTCGGCGACCTGGCGCTCGTCGGCCGGCCGCTGCACGCCCACGTACGGGCGCGGCGGAGCGGCCACCGGCTCAACGGCGAGCTGGCCGCGCGGCTCGTGGCGACGGAACGGAGGCGGGCCTCGGCCTGACGCGCGTGGACGAGCCAGTCGCCGACGTCTCGATCCCGGCCTTCCGGCCCCCCGTCGTGCACCCGACGGCCGTGGTCGATCCCCGGGCGCGGCTGGCCTCCGGGGTCGTCGTGGGGCCGCACTGCGTGGTCTCGGGGGACGCCGACATCGGCCGCGGCACGATCCTCGAGAACAACGTGACCATCATGGGGCACGTCCTGATCGGCGAGCGGAACCGGATCTGGCCCAACTGCGTGATCGGCGGCGAGCCGCAGGACGTGAGCTACCGGGGCAGCCCGACCCGCGTGGAGATCGGCGACGACAACGTGATCCGCGAGGGCGTGACGATCAACCGGGGCACCGAGAAGGAGGACGGCGTGACGAGCGTCGGCAGCGCGACGTTCCTCATGGCCTGCTGCCACGTGGCCCACGACTGCCGGATCGGCGATCATGTGCTCATTGCCAACGGCACACTGCTCGGCGGCCACGTGCGGGTTCATTCCCACGCCTCGCTCTCCGGCGCGGTGGCCGTGCATCACTGGGCCACGATCGGCGGCTGGTCGTTCGTCGCCGGGCTGTCACGGGTGCTGCACGACGTGCCGCCGTTCATGCTCTGCGACGGGTCGCCCGCGCGGCCCCGGTGCGTGAACGTGGTGGCGCTGCGCCGGGGCGGGTTTCCGGC
>JBJTPA010000329.1:0-5190 GCA_046074885.1 Planctomycetaceae bacterium | reverse complement strand
GCGGTGGACGGCCGGCGGCTCATCCGGCCGACGCTGTCGCTCACGAGCGGCCCCGGCGGGGCGGGAGACAAGGGGTGGGAGAGGGGAGGAGGGGGGGGGGAAGACGATTGGGCTGTCGGGGGGTTCGCCCGGCATTTTTGTTTCCACCCCCCACCTTGTGCCCGCCGCCCCGCCGGGGCCGCTCGTGAGCGACAGCGTCGGCCGGATGAGCCGCCGGCCGTCCACCGCCTTCACGTTGAGCGCCAGGAAGTGGTTGGCGTAGGACCGCGTCTGCCGCAGGCGGCCGTAGATGATCTGCTCCACGCTCTCGACGACGACCCGCCGCACGCCGTCGCGGCCCCACGACACGGCCACGTCGTTGAGCCAGACCGACACGAAGCTCACCACGAGCGCGAGCCCGGCGGCCGGCCAGATCACGGCCAGCGGCGAGATGCCGGCCGCCCGCAGGGCCGTGATCTCGTTGCTCGCCGACATCCGCCCGAACACGCTCGCGGCCGCGAACAGCATCGTGCCGGGCACGGCGAACCGCATCGCCTCCGGCAGCGCGTAGGGCACGAGCATGAGGATCTGCACGATCCCCAGCCCCTGCTGCTGCGCCTCGCGGACGAGCCCCACGACGAGCATGAACAGCGTCAGCGCGCCGAGCGCCACCGAGAAGACGAGCAGCAGTTCGCGCAGCACGTACCGCGAGATGAGCGTCATGGCGGCCGGAGTGTAGCGGGCGGCGGCCGCGGCACGGCAGGCCGGTTTCGGCCCGGGAACGCCGGCATCAGCCCCGCGAATCGACGGCCCGCCGGAAGCCGGCGAGCGCTGCGGCGACGGCGGTGACGGATGCGGTGAAGTCTCCCGTCGCCGCCGCCGATCGGGCCGCGGCCAGCGGCGCGACGCACGTCTGACGCTGCTTGCCGTCGAGCCCGTCGGCCGCTGCCTCCACGCTCGCCGCGATGCCCTCGACCAGATCGTCGGTGGGGCGGCAGTCGTAGGTGCGGTAGGGGCCGCCGCCGATCCTCTGGTCGGACCGCAGGACGCGGCCGCCGCCGCCGGCCGGCACGAGGAAGCCGAGCACCGCCGCGAGCAGCGAGCCAACGAATGCCAGCAGCATCACCACGCCGACGGCCATCGCGACCGCCTGTCCGAGATCCTTGCCGAGCAGATCACAGACGATCCCGGTTTCATCCCCCGACGCGACGAGCCGACTCCAAGGGTTGATCATCAGCCCCAGGAGCAGGCTTGCGGCGGCGATCACGAGCATCCGCCACGGCAGTCCGGGCCGCGCGGAGCCCGCGTCGTCCTCCTCGAGGGGCCACGGTAGATCCGTCGCCGAGACCCTCGATTTCTCGCGGGGGCCGGCCTTGGCGACGATCACCGTGACGTTGTCCGGTGCACCCCTCGCGAGCGCCAGCCCCACGAGCGCCTCGGCCGCCGCCTTCGGCGGCAGCGCGGCCGCCAGCAAGCCGATCTCCTCGTCGGCCACCTGGCCCGAGAGGCCGTCGCTGCACAGCACGTACACGTCGTCGGGCTCGACCGGGAACGGTCCCTCGACGTCCACCTTGACCTTGGCGTGGGGGCCCATGGAGCGGGTGATGATGTTCTTCGGCACGCCCGCCGGCACCACGCTGTCGCGGCCGCCGGCCTGCTCCTCGAGGTCCCAGACGAGCGAGTGGTCGCGCGACAACTGCTCGATCGTCCCGCCCCGCACGCGGTAGGCGCGGCTGTCGCCGACGTGGCCCACGAGCGCGCCGCGCGGGACGATCACGAGCGCCGTGCAGGTCGTGCCCATGCCCTTGAGGTCGGGCGACGTCTCGCCGCGGGCGAAGATCTTCGCGTTGGCGTCCTCGATGCTCGTCCGAAGCGCCAGCGGGGGGGACCGCGCCGCCAGCTTCTCGTAGGCGCCGGTCACCTCCTGCACGGCCAGGGCGCTGGCCATCTCGCCGGCCGCGTGCGCGCCCATGCCGTCGGCCACGATGAACAGCCATCCCCGCCGCCGGTACTGCTCGCGGTTCCAGGGCACGACGACGCCCTTGGCGTCTTGGTTGTTGGACCGCCGCAGCCCCACGTGCGTGACGTCGTGGTGGTCGAGGCTCGACTGGGATCCCACGGCAGGGTCTCGACAGGGGCTGGGCGACGCGGCAATTCCGGAAGTCTAGCCACCCTGCGGCGACCGGGCGACACGGCGAGCCGGTACGCCAGCGGCGCCGGGGCGGCGGCGGGCGCACGCCCGCGAAGTCCCTCTGGCGGCGGCTCGGGCCGGATGCCTAGGTTCCGCGTCATGAACGCCCGCCCTCCCATCGCGCGTCCGGTCCGCGCCGCCGTGGCCGCGGCCCTCGCGCTCGTGGCGTCCGCCGGCTGCGTGCAGCGCCGGATGACGATCCGCTCGAACCCGCCCGGCGCGCTCGTCTACGTGGACGACTACCAGATCGGCACCACGCCGGTGTCGCACGACTTCGTCTACTACGGCACGCGGAAGGTTCGGCTCGTGAAGGACGGCTACGAGACGCTCACCGTGCGGCAGCCGATCCCGCTGCCGTGGTACGAGATCTTCCCGCTCGACTTCGTGACCGAGAACCTGATCCCGTGGGAGATCCGCGACGAGCGGGTGATCGACCTCGCGATGCAGCCGGCATCGACCGAGCCGGCGGAGTCGGTCGCCGCCCGCGCGGAGCAGGCCCGCCTCGCCGCGGGCAGCCTGCCGCCGGTCGCGCCGGCCGCCGTCGTGGCGCCCGCGCCGCCCGCCGCGACGCAGCCGATCCCCGCACCGCCCCCCGCCGTGCCGCCGCTGCAACAGTTCGGCCCGCAGCCCGCACCGTCGCAGGGCCTCGTGCTGCCGCCCCCGGCGCCCGCGCAGGTTCCGCCGCCGCCGAACGCGCCGGCCCAGGGCATCCCGAGCTTGGGCGCGCCTCCGTCGTTCGTGCCATAATCGCGGGCATGGCCCCGTCCGCTGCCGCCGTCGGTCCCGCCTCGCGGGCCGCGCTCGACGCGCTCAAGCTCGACCGCCTCCGCGACCTCGTGCGGGCGATCCTGCCGCACAACGCCTTCTACGCCGCCAAGTTCGAGCGGCTCGGCGACCCCGCCGCGGTCGCGTCGCTTGCCGAACTTTCCGACTGGCCGTTCACCTACAAGGAGGAACTCGTCGCCGCGGGCGCGGCCGGCCGGCCGGCGAACCTCACCTGGCCCGCCGACCGCTACGTGCGGTTCCATCAGACCAGCGGCACCCACGGCCGGCCGCTCGCCGTCCTCGACACGGCCGACGACTGGCGGTGGTGGATGGACTGCTGGCGGGTGATCCTCGACCGCGGCGGCGTGGCCGCGGGTGACCGGGTGCTCGTGGCCTCCTCGTTCGGCCCCTACGCCGGGTTCTGGAGCGCGTTCGACGCCGCGCTCGACCGCGGCGCGATGGCGATCCCCACCGGCGGCATGACGAGTCTCGCGCGGCTGGAGGCGGCGCGGAGCCTCGCGGCCACCGTGCTCGTCGCCACCCCGAGCTACGCGCTGCACCTCGCCGAGGTGGCCCGCGAGGCGAAGATCGACGTCGCCGGCGGCCCGGTGCGGCTGGTGATCGTGGCGGGCGAGCCCGGCGGGTCGGTGCCGGCAGTCCGCGGGCGGATCGCGGCGGCGTGGGGTTGCGACGTACTCGACCACGCGGGCGCCACCGAGGTGGGGCCGTGGGGCGTGGGCGACGTCCGCGGTCCCGGGCTCGACGTCGTCGAGCCGTTCTTCCATCCCGAGTTCCTCGCGCTCGATGACGGCCAGCCCGCGCGGCCCGGCGAGCTCGCGGAACTCGTGCTCACGACGCTCGGCCGCACCGGTTGCCCCGTGATTCGCTACCGCACGGGGGACGTGGTGCGGCCGACGTGGGCCACCGACGACGACGTGGCCGCGGGAGCCTGCCCGTGGGTGCGGCTCGACGGCGGCCTGCTCGGGCGGACCGACGACATGCTCGTGGTCCGCGGGGTGAACGTCTTTCCGGGCGCCATCGACGACATCGTGCGGAGCTTCCCTGAGGTGGTGGAGTATCGGCTCACCGTCTCCACGCGGCAGAGCCTCGACGTCCTGAAGCTCGCCATCGAGGACCGGCTCGACATGCCGCGGCGGGTGGCCGACGAACTCAAGTTGCGGCTCGGTCTGCGGGTGGAGGTGACGAGCGTGCCGATCGGAAGCCTGCCGCGGTTCGAGGGCAAGGGCCGCCGCTTCGTGGACGAGCGCGATCACCCGCGGCGGGAGATCGACGCGTGAGCGATCCGGTCCCCACGAGCATCGCCCGGGTGGCGGATCCCGCCGCCGCCGGCGCGATCGAGATCGGCTGGAGCGACGGCCGGCGGGCCGTCTACTCGCCGCGGCTCCTCCGCGATGCCTGCCCCTGCGCCACCTGCCGCGAAGCCCGGGCCGCGCCCGCCCCGCCGCCGCTCCTGCCGGTGCTCACGGCGGCCGAGACGCGGCCGCTGGCGATCACGGCGATGAAACCCGTCGGCCAGTACGCCTACTCGATCGAATTCTCCGACGGCCACTCGAGCGGCATCTACACGCTCGAGTATCTCCGCGAGTTGGCGTAACCGCGGGATTCGCTTCGCCTCGTTGAAGCGAACCGGGCCGGGATGCTACCTTCGGGAAATTTGTTTTTTTGGCCCCGCACCAGCCCCACCATGCCGCGCCGCGACGACCTCCACACGATCCTCCTCATCGGCTCGGGCCCCATCGTCATCGGCCAGGCCTGCGAGTTCGACTACTCCGGCACCCAGGCGTGCAAGGCCCTCCGCGAGGACGGCTACCGGGTCGTGCTCGTGAACTCGAACCCGGCCACGATCATGACCGACCCGGGCACGGCCGACCGGACCTACGTCGAGCCGCTCACCTGGCAGATGCTCGAGAAGGTGATCGAGGCCGAGAAGCCCGACGCCGTGCTCCCCACGCTCGGCGGCCAGACGGGCCTGAACCTCGCGATGGAGCTCGAGCGGCGCGGCATTCTCGCGAAGCACGGCGTGGAGATGATCGGCGCCAAGGCCGAGGCCATCAAGCGTGGCGAGGACCGCGAGATCTTCAAGGAGACGATGCGGAAGATCGGCCTCGAGACCTGCCGGGGCCGGATCGTGAAGAGCCTGCCCGAGGCCCGCGAGGTCCTCGCCGAGATCGGCCTGCCGGCCGTGATCCGCCCGAGCTTCACGCTCGGCGGCTCGGGCTCGGGCGTGGCCTTCA
>JBJTPA010000328.1:0-13595 GCA_046074885.1 Planctomycetaceae bacterium | reverse complement strand
CGCTTGGGGATGCGCCGGATGAGGGGCGTGCCGCCCCCCTCGAAGATGCCGGCGGCCGCCCAGCCGGCCAGCTGGCCCTGTCCCTTGTTGCCACGGCCGGCGTAGCGGCCCCGGCCCGAGCCCGGCCCGCGGCCCACGCGGAGCCGCTTCGTGTTGGCGTGGATGCCCGAGTTGACGTCGTGGAGCTTCATGGTGGCGGCTTTCGGTGGGTCGTGGTTCAGGAGAGGGACACGCCGCGGAGCCGCTCGACGTCGGCCTTCGTCCGCAGCTGCTTGAGGGCCACGATCGCGGCCTTCACGAGGTTGACGGGATTCGTGGAGCCGTGGGCCTTGGTGAGAACGTCGTGAATGCCGGCCGACTCGCACACAGCGCGGACGGCGGCGCCGGCGATGATGCCGGTGCCGGGGCTCGCCGGGAGGAGGATGACCTTCGCCGTCTCGTAGCGGCCCTCGACCCGGTGCGGGATCGTGCCGGACTCGACCGGGACCTCGACGAGGTTCTTCATGCCGTCCTTGATCGCCTTCTCGACCGCCGGCGGCACCTCGTTGGCCTTCGCGTAGCCGACACCCACCTTGCCGCGGCCGTTCCCGACCACGACGAGGCCGGCGAAGCTGAACCGCCGGCCGCCCTTCACCACGGTGGCGCAACGCCGAACCTTCACGACCTTCTCGACGAACTCTCCCGTGCGGGATTCTTTGCCAGTCGCCACGTCTCGTCAGCCTCCGGTGATCGGGGTTCGTCTCGGGTGGATCAGAATTCGAGTCCCGCCGCCCGCGCCGCATCGGCGAGGGCCGCGACGCGGCCGTGGTAGCGGAAGGCGCCGCGGTCGAAGCAGACCTTCGACACTCCGGCCGCCTTCGCGCGCTCGGCGACGGCCCGGCCGATCGCCTCGGCCGCCTGCTTGTTGCCGCCGAAGCCCACGCTCGCGCGGATCTGCTTGTCCATCGAGCTCGCCGAGGCGAGCGTGCGCCCCGCCGCGTCGTCGATGACCTGGGCGTAGATGTGCTTGTGGGTGCGGAAGACCGTGAGCCGCGGCCGCTCGGCCGTGCCCCGGATGGAGCGGCGGACACGGTGTTGACGCCGCTGACGCTGCCGGAGGATCGTGCGGGAATGTTCCATCGTCTCTGTCCTTACTTCGTGACGGCCTTGCCGGCCTTGCGGCGGACCTGCTCGTTCTCGTAGCGGATGCCCTTGCCCTTGTAGGGCTCGGGCTTCCGCAGGGCCCGCACCTCGGCCGCGAACTGGCCGACGAGCTGCTTGTCGATGCCCTTGATCGTGACGTGCGTCTGGTCGGGGCAGGTCACGGTGAGCCCGGCCGGGATCGTCACCTGCAGCTCGTTCGCGAAGCCCACGCGGAGCTGCAGGACGTTCTTCTGGATCGCGGCGAGGTAGCCGACGCCGACGATCTCGAGCTTCTTCTCGAAGCCCTTCGAGACGCCCTCGACCATGTTCGCCGCCAGTGCCCGCGTCAGGCCGTGGACGGCGCGAGCGACGCGGTTGTCGCCGCTCCGCGTGACGGTGATCGCGGACGCGTCGGCCACGACGGTCACGGCGGGATGGATCGCCTGCGAGAGCTTGCCCAGCGGACCCTCCACGCTGAGCGTGCCGGCCGACACCGCGGCCTTGACGCCCTTGGGGAGGGGAACGGGGGACTTGCCGATGCGGGACATGACGCGTGGACCTTTCCGACTACCAGAGTTCGCAGAGCACTTCGCCGCCGAGCTTCCGCTGTCGGGCCTCGCGGTCGCTCACCACGCCGCTCGACGTGGAGAGGATCGAGATTCCCATGCCGCCCAGCACCGGCTTGAGCCGCGCGGAGCGGCTGTAGACCCGGCGACCCGGCGTGCTCACCCGCTTGATGTGGCGGATGATCCGCTCGCCGTTGGGCCCGTACTTGAGTTCCAACTGCAGGCAGGGCACCGGCTGGGCCTCAACCTCGCGCCAGTCCCAGATGAAGCCCTCGCGCTTGAGCACGTCGGCGACGCCGCGCTTCACCTTCGAGATCGGCACCTCGACCGTGGGCCGCTCGACGCGCACGGCGTTGCGGATCCGGGTGAGCATGTCGGCGATGGGGTCGGTCATCATGTGGTCAGAACCCTCCCGTGAAATCCGGTGTCACCAGCTCGCCTTGCGCACGCCCGGGATGCAGCCCTGGTCCGCGAGTTTGCGGAAGCAGATGCGGCAGGTGCCGAACTTGCGGTACACCGCCCGCGGCCGGCCGCAGAGCATGCAGCGGCGGACGATCCGCGTGGAGTACTTGGGCTTCCGCTTCGCGGCGGCGATCTTGGATTTGCTGGCCATGGTCGTCTCGTGTGCCTCGGTCGCTCGGGTCAGGCGGCGGCGTCGCCGTCCTTCTTCAGCGGCATCCCCATCGCCCGCAGGAACTGCCGCGCCTCGTCGTCGGTCTTGGCCGTCGTCACGAGGGTGATGTGCATGCCCTGGGGGCGAGAGAACTTGTCGGGATTGATCTCCGGGAACACCATCTGCTCGGAGAGGCCCAGGCTGTAGTTGCCGTGTCCGTCGAAGGCCGTGTTCGACAGCCCGCGGAAGTCGCGGACCCGCGGCAGCGCCAGCGACACGAGCCGGTCGAGGAACTCGTACATCCGCCGGCCGCGGAGCGTCACCTTGCAGCCGATGGGAAGGTTCTCGCGGAGCTTGAAGCCCGAGACCGCCGCCTTGGAGATCGTGGCGACCGGCTTCTGTCCGGCGATTTGGGTGAGCGCGCCGATGGCCTCCTCGAGGTACTTCTTCTCGGTCACCGCCACGCCCACGCCCATGTTGATCACGATCTTCTCGAGCTTCGGGATCGCGTGCGGGTTCGAGCGGCCGAGCGCCTTCGCCAGTTCCGGCCGCACCGTGCCGACGTAGTGCTCGAGCATCCGCGGGATGCCCGCGGGCTCGACCGTCCTCTCCGCCGCTTTCGTCTTCTTCGCCATCGCCCCGTTCCTCGTTCAGGTTCCGTGTTCCGTTCCCGGCCGCCGGTCAGGCCCGGGCCTTCGCTCCCTTGGGCCGCCGCAGGACGCCCTGCTCCGCGCCGCAGCGCCGGCAGAAGCGGACCTTGCCGCCGTCGGCCCCCGCCTTCGCGCCGAGTCGCGTCGCCTTGCCGCACGACGCGCAGACGAGCAGCACGTTCGCCGCCGCGATCGGCATCTCCTTGCTCAACCGGCCGCCCTGCTGGTTCTTCTGGCTGCGGCGCATGTGGCGGTAGACGCGGTTCACGCCCTCCACCACCACGCGGCCGCCGGCGCCGGGCCGCGACGCCGGCATCACGGAGAGCACCTTCGCCCGCGTACCGCGGGAGTTGCCCGTCCGCACCTCGACCGTGTCCCCTGCCTTGATCAGCATCACACCACCTCGCTCGCCAGACTGACGATCTTCATGAAGTTCCGGTCGCGAAGTTCCCGCGCCACAGCCCCGAAGATGCGAGTGCCCTTCGGGTTCTGCTCGTTGTCGATGATCACGCAGGCGTTGGTGTCGAACCGCACGTAGCTGCCGTCGTCCCGCCGAGTCGGCCTCTTGACGCGGACCACGACGGCCTTCACGACGGCCTTCTTCTTGACCTCGCTCCCGGGGATCACGCTCTTCACGCTGCACACGATGATGTCGCCCAGGCCGGCGGTGCGCTTGCGGCTCCCGCCCAGCACCTTGAAGCACATCACCTCCTTCGCGCCCGTGTTGTCCGCGACGACGAGCCGCGTCTGCATCTGGATCATTTCGCGGCCCCTCCCTTCGTCGCGAGGGCGGCCGCCGCGGCGTCCTCGGCCTTCGCGGCGGTCTCACGCAGCCGCGTGGCCCGGGCCCCGCTGCGGAGCGAGGCCAGGTCCACCGCCGTGCTCTTGGCCACCACGCGGACGAGCTCCCACCGCTTGAGCTTGCTCCGCGGCCGGCACTCGACGATCTCCACGAGGTCGCCGGGCTGCGACTCGTCGTGCTCGTCGTGCACGTGGCAGACGGTCCGGCGGTGCTGGATCCGGCCGTACTTCGGGTGCCGCACGACCCGCGGGATCTCCACGCGCCGCGTCTTCTTCGCGGCGGCGCTCGTCACCGTTCCGGTCTCGACTCGCTTGGGCATGCTCGTGGTTCCTCGCTACTTCCCGCTCTGCGTGCGCTTCTTGAACGTCCGCCGCGACTTCACCTCGCCCGGCTTGCGGGCCCGGATCTTGGCGCGGCCGGCGGCGCGGTGCCGCTTGGCGTGCTTGTCGTGCAGCATCGCTTCGCTGTCTGGCGCTGCGGCGGAGGCCGCGGCCGGAATCAGCGTGCCCCGCTGGGACAGAACGGTCTGGCAGCGGGCGATCGTCCGCCGGTACTTCCGCACCTCGGCCGGGCTCGCCAGCTTCTCCGTCTGGGCCTGGAGTCGCAGGCGGAACAGGGCCTCCGCCGCGTCCTTCCAGACGAGCCGGATCTGCTCGTCGGCCATGTCGCGAATTTCTCGTGCCTTGGTCATGTGTGGTTTCCGTCGCCGTGTCCTACATCGCCCGCCGCTTCACGAACCGCACGCGGATCGGCATCTTGTGGGCCAGCCGCGCCATGCAGATCCGCGCGGCCTCCTCCGTCACGCCGCCGATCTCGTAGAGGATCGTGCCCGGCTTGATGACCGCGGCCCAGTACTCCGGCTCGCCCTTGCCCTTGCCCATGCGCGTCTCGAGCGGGATCGAGGTGATCGACTTGTGGGGGAACACGCGCACGAAGAGCCGCCCCTCCGTGCGGAGGTACTGCTGGGCCGCGATGCGGCCGGCCTCGATGGTCGCGGCGGGAAGCCAGCCCGGCTGCTCGGCCTGGAGGCCGAAGTCGCCGAACACGACGCGGTTGCCCCGCGTGGCCTCACCTCTTATACGACCTCTTTGGCTTTTTCGGTGCTTCACCCGCTTGGGCATCAGCGCCATCGCCACTCTCCTCGTACGTGCCTTGGTTCACCCACACCTGGATCCCGATGTTGCCCTGCGCGGTGGGGGCCTCGCAGAACCCGTAGTCGATCTTCGCGCGGAGCGTCGACAACGGCATCGAGCCCGCGATCTGCTTCTCGCACCGCGACATCTCCGCGCCGCCGAGCCGGCCCGCGAGCTGGATCTTCACGCCCTTGGCCCCCGCGTCCATCGTGGCGTCGATCGCCCGCTTGAGCGTCCGCCGGAAGGCGGCCCGCTTCGAGAGTTGGTCGGCGATGTCCTCCGCGATGAGCTGCGCCTGGATCTCCGGCCGCGACACCTCCTCGACCTTGAGGTTCACGCGGCGGCAGAGCAGCTCCTGGAGCTCCCCCTGCAGCCGGTCCACCTCCTGCCCCTTGCGGCCGATGATCACGCCGGGCCGCGCGCAGTGGAGGATGACCTTCACCTCGTCGCGGGTCCGCTCGATCTCCACCTTCGGGATCGCGGCGGCGCGGTACTTGGTCTTGAGGAACCTGCGGACCTTCACATCCTCGAGCAGGAGCCCGCGGAAGTCCTTCTTCGAGGCGTACCAACGGCTCTTCCACGGCTCGGTGATGCCGGTGCGAAAGCCGACGGGATGTACTTTCTGGCCCATGGTCGCCTCCTCACTCCCCTGCCGTGTCGGCGGCGGCGACCGTGTCGAGCGCCACCTTGATGTGCGCCGTCCGCCTCAGGATGCCGAACGCCTGCCCCCGAGACATAGGCCGGATGCGCTTGATCATGGGGCCGCCGTCCACCCGGGCATCGACCACGACCAGGTCGTCCAGGCCGGGGGCCTGGCGGTGCTCGGCGTTGCCGAGCGCGCTCTTGATCACCTTCTCGAGCATCCGCGCGCCACGGTGCGGCTGGAAGCGGAGGATGTCGAGCGCCTCGTCGGCGAACTTGCCGCGGACGAGGTCGGCCAGCGCCCGCACCTTGCGGGGGCTGATCCGGGCGTACTTGTGGGTCGCGGTGTATGCCATGGTTGGATCTCCGGGGCGCCGGCCTGTCACTTGGCCGGCGGGGCCGAGGGCGTCGCCGCCTCCTTCACCTTGCCGCCGTGGCCGCGGAACGTCCGCGTCGGCGCGAACTCGCCCAACTTGTGGCCCACCATGTCCTCGCTGACGAACACCTTGAGGTGCTGCTTGCCGTTGTGGACCATGAACGTGAGGCCGACGAACTCGGGCACGATCGTGCACGAGCGGGACCAGGTCTTGATCGGGTCGCGCTTGCCCGTGGCGAGCATCGCCTCGACCCTCTCGAACACGCGGGGGTCCACGTACGGCCCCTTCTTGGCACTGCGTCCCATCTCGGTTACCTCAGCTTGATCTGGCCGTAGCGGCGACTCTTCCGCCGACGGATGATGAACGCGCCCGAGGGCTTTCGCGGCTTCCGCGTGCCGCCACCCTTGGCGCTCTTCCCGGTGGGGCTGACAGGGTGCCGGCCACCCTTCGTCCGCCCCTCGCCGCCGCCGTGCGGGTGGTCGATCGGGTTCATGGCCGTCCCGCGGACGTGCGGCCGGATGCCCATCCAGCGACTGCGGCCCGCCTTGCCGAGACGGACGTTCATGTGCTCGGAATTGCCGATGGCGCCGATCGTGGCCCGGCAGGCAGCGGGCACGCGGCGGATCTCGCCCGACGGGAGCGTGATCTGCGCCCACTGGGCCTCGCGGGCCACGAGCACGGCGGATGAGCCTGCCGACCGGCAGAGCCGGCCGCCGCGACCGGCCTGGAGTTCGATGTTGTGGATCTGCATGCCCAGCGGAATGGCGGACATCGGGAGGCAGTTGCCCACCTCGGGCGGGGCCTGCTCGCCGCTCTGCACCGTGGCGCCGGCCGCGAGCCCCTCGGGAGCGAGGATGTACCGCTTCTCGCCGTCGGCGTAGTGGACGAGCGCCACGCGACAGGTGCGGTTGGGGTCATACTGGATCGAGTGCACCTTTCCCGCCACGCCGTCCTTGTTCCGCCGGAAGTCCACGAGCCGGTAGTGCTGCTTGTGGCCGCCGCCGCGGTGCCGGGAGGTGATCTTGCCCTGGTTGTTGCGGCCGCCGGTCTTCCGCTTGCGGACCCGGAGCCCCTTGGGAACGTCGGCGCCCGGCGTCAGCTCGGCGAAGTCCGACACGCTCGCGCCGCGGCGGCCGGGACTGGTCGGGTTGTACTGGCGGATGCCCATGGGAGTGGTCCGGTGCGTCGTGCTCGAATCAGAAGAGGTTGATCTTGAAGTCCGGCTTGAGCTTCACGACGGCCTTCTTCCAGGCCTTCGTGCTTGTCCGCCGCAGCCGGCTGCGGCGCGACTTGCCCACGCGGTTCTGCACCGCGACCTTGTCGACCTTGACGGAGAACATCTCCTCGACGGCGCGCCGAATGTCGGCCTTCGTGGCCTCGGTGACGACCTCGAACGAGTAGGCGTTGTGGCGGGTCGCCCGGTGCATCCCCTTCTCGGTGACGAGCGGGCGGAGAATGACCTGGTGTGGGGCGAGCCGGGGATTCAGGCTCGGAGCCGGGGGGACAGGAACGGCCATGGCTTACGACGCCTCCTTCTTGGCGGCCTTCGCGGCCCGCTTCGCCGCCGGCTTGCGGGCCGGCTTCTTCGCGGCCGGCTTCACCTCGGCCTTCGCCGAAGCGCGGAAGGCCTCGAGCGCCGCCTTCGTGATCACGATCGACCGCGGCCGCAGGATCGTCCAGGCATTGAGCTCGGCGACCGGGGCCACGGACACGCCCGCGATATTGCGGGCGCTCTTCCAGACGTTGGCGTCGTGCTTCTCGGGAGCCACGAGCACCGTCTTCTCGGCCACACCCAGGGCCGCGAGCATGCCGGCCACGGCCTGCGTCTTGGGGGCGGCGAGTGCCAGCGAGTCGAGGACCTTCACCTCGTCGTCCGCGATCCGCGACGCCAGCGCCATCCGGGTGGCCGCCCGCAGCGCCTTCCGCGGCATCGACCAACCGAAGTCGCGGGGCCGCTTCGCGAAGATGTGGCCGCCGCCGCGCCGCGTGCCGCTCCGCCGCGCGCCGGCCCGGGCGTTGCCCGTGCCCTTCTGGCGATAGGGCTTTTTCGTCGATCCGGCGACCTCGCCACGGGTTTTGGTCTTCTGCGTGCCCTGGCGGGCATTGGCCTGGTACATGACGACCGCGTCGTGCAGCAGCTGCTTGCTGACCCGGGGGGCCAACTCGGCGGGGTCGATCTCGTAGGAGCCGACCTGCTTGCCGGCCATGTCGTAGACGGCGAGGTTCATTTCGCACCGGCCTTCTTCTTGCCGGCCGGCGCGGCAGCCCCGGCCTTCTTGATCTTGTTGGTCTCGCGGACGAGCACGTAGCTACCATCCGCGCCGGGGACGGCACCGCGAATGACAAGCAGATTCCGCTCGGCGTCGATCGCCACCAGCCTCACGTTCCGCATGGTGGATTGCTCGTTGCCGAAGCGACCGGCCATCTTCTTGCCTTTGAAGACGCGGCCCGGCGAGGTGTTCATGCCCGTGCCGCCCTGGTGGCGATGAACCTTCTTGACGCCGTGGCTGGCCCGCTGGCCCTTGAAGCCGTGCCGCTTCATCACGCCCGCCGTGCCCCGCCCCTTGGTGGTGCCGGTCACGTCGACCGCACGCACTCCCTCGAAGACCGCGACCGTGAGGACGCCGCCCACCTCGGCGCCGTCATAGGCTCCGCGGAGCTCGCGGACGAAGCGCTTCGGCTCGCAGCCCGCCTTCGCCGCGGCCACGGCCCCCGCAGCGGCTCGCCGCTTCGCCCGCCGGCCGTCGAGGTTCGCGACCTGCCCGCGGACCGCGCGGCTGGCCAGCCGGCGCGGCTTGTCGAGGAAGCCGATCTGCACGGCCGAGTAGCCGTCCCGCTCGGGGGATCGCACGGCGAGGATCGGACACGGGCCGGCTTCGATCACCGTCACCGGAACCACCACGCCGTTCGCGTCGAAAATCTGGGTCATCCCGACCTTGCGGCCGAGGATCCCTTTGCGTCCTGCCTTCTCGGGGGTCTTCGCGGGTGCGGTCATGGTTGTTCGCGATCGGGACGGACGTTCGGGGCGGCGTCGTGGGCCGCCGTCGATGCATCCGCGTGGTTCACGCTCGAAGCCGTCGGCTGCGGGAGCACCAAGGGGCCGTCCGCGGGGGACGATCGCCGGGCCTTACCCGCAACGCCTTCCAAGCATGCCGTGCCGTGCGCTCCTGAAATGGTGAACTTCGGTAGTTGTCGGGGGGGGTTCAGCGGCTCGAGGCCTTGATCTTGATGTCCACGCCGGCGGGCAGGCTCAACTTGTTGAGCGCCTCGATCGTCTTGGCGGTCGCCTGGACGATGTCGATCACACGCTTGTGGGTGCGGATTTCGTACTGCTGCCGGGCCTTCTTGTCGATGTGGGGGCTGGAGAGCACCGTGTAACGCTCGATCCGCGTGGGCAGCGGGATCGGCCCGTGCACCTCGGAGTTCGTGCGCTTCGCCGTGTCCACGATCTCCGCCGCGCTCTGGTCGAGCACGGCATGGTCGTAGGCCTCCATGCGGATGCGGATGATTTCCTGCGTCGGTCCGGCCACGGTCGCTACTCCTGGAATCGCGGCCGCGCAGGGCCGCCCGCTGGTCATCGATCGCAGGGCCGCGCCGGCAGAGGACTGCCTCGCGACCCGGAAGAAAAGCCCCGCGGAGGGCCTTTTTCGCGACTTCCCTGGCGGCCTGGGCCGGCCGCGGGCGTCGCTGCGGGATCGAGCCTCGAAATCTAAAAGCGCCCCGGCGGCGTGTCAACGCCCCGGATTTTTCGGCCTCACCGGCACCTCCGCCACCACCCCCGCGCCCAAACCGCTCGGCTTTGGGGCCGGTACGAGTTGCGTTCGCTGCGGCGCAGCGCCGCGGCTCCGCATCCTCGTCCCGAGCCCCCGCCGAGCTTCCCGCGTGGCTGGTTCGGGAGGCGAGGGGCCGCCCATTGCCCTGAGAGCCGGCACGGAGTGAGCGGAGGTCCCGGAGGGCCGCAGCGAACGTCCGGCGACGGGGCATGGGCGGCCCCGAGCCGGCGCGCGCCCCCCTCCCCTACGGCAGCTTTTTCAGCCGGATGTCGCGGAATTCAGCCCACATCGGGGCGCCGGCGTGCAGCTGCAGGGCGATCACGCCCTTCGTCAGGGCGAGCTTCGGGTCATTGTCGGTGAAGTCGAGGATCAGCCGGCCGTTGAGCCAGTGGCGGACGCGGTTGCCCTCGGCCCGGATGACGACGTCGTTCCAGTCGTCGAGCCGCATGAGCTCCGCGAACGAGAGATGGATCTCGAGGTCGCCGACCTCGCCCCCCTGCCAGATCAGGAACGTGTTGCCGTCGGCCGCGTGTTCCTTCGTCGTCTCGCCGTGGATCACGCCCTCCTTCACGCTCCACAGCCGGGGGTCACCGTCCCAGCCGGCGAGGTGCTTGCCGTTGAAGAGCGACTCCATCCCGGCGGGCTCGGCGGCGTCCTCCTCGGCCCGCGCGGCCGCCATGGCCAGGACGACGAGCACCGGGACTCCGAGGCGGACGAGACGCCGCGGCATGCGGATTCCTCCGTTTCGCCGGGCACCTTACCCGCACGGCCCTACCAGACCTGCGTCTCGGTCAATGCCATGCCGTCCGCGAAGCAGTCGGTTGACCGGCCAACCGTCACACGAACGCGTCGGCGGTCTCCGGCGGCGCCGGGCCGTACTTCAAGGGGGCCATCGTGAAGCTCGCCCGGCCCTGGCTCGCGCTCCGCACGGCCGCCGAGTAGCCGAACATGCTCGCCAGCGGGGCCTCGGCCGTCAGCACGGTCACGCCCCCGCGGATCTCCGTGGCCGTGATGATCGCCCGCCGCTGCTGGAGGTCGTTGATGACGTCGCCGAGGTGATCCTCCGGCACGCTGACCTCGACCCTCATCACCGGCTCGAGGAGCACCGTGCCCGCCTCGGCCAGCATCCGGTCCACCCCCTCGGCGGCCGCCATGCGGATCGCCACCTCCGACGGCGGCGGCTCCGGGATCGGGCTCTCGAGCACGACGATCCGCACCGCCCACAAGGGGCAGCCCTTCAGGCCGCCGCGCTCGGCCGCCTCGCGGACGGCCTGCGTCATCGTCGCGGCCATCCCGGCGAGGCTCTCCGCCTCCGGAAACCAGCCCTGCTCGACCGTCACGGCCGCCTGCGCGGCCACCGGCTCCGCGCGGAGCGTGACCGACGCCTGCAGCGCCTGCCCGCCCACGAGGCGGTCGATGCTGCCCGTCACCGTCACTCCTTTCGCGAGCGTCTCCTTGTACGAGACCCGCGGCTTGTGGACCCGGCACTTGAGGTTGAAGTCCCGCTCCAGCCGGTGGCGGATCACCTCGAGGTGCAGTTCCCCCATCCCGGAGATCAGCGTCTGGCCCGTCTCCTCGCTCTCCACGGACCGGAACGTGGGATCCTGCCGCTTCATCATCTCGAGCGTCTCGGCGAGTTTCTTCCGCTCCAGGCTCGTCTCGGGCTCGATCGCCATCGAGATCACGGTCTCGGGAAACTGGATCTGCTCGAGCACGATCGGGGCGGCCGCGTCGCAGAGCGTGTCGCCCGTGACGCTCGCCCGCGGGCCGATCACGCCCACGATGTCGCCCGCGTAGGCCTCCTCGATCTGCTCGCGGCGGTCGGCCTGCACGTGCCAGAGCTGCGCGACGTTCTCCTTCTTCTGCCTGAGCGGGTTCCAGGCGCGGCTGCCGGCTTTGAGCGTGCCCGAGTAGACGCGGACGAAGTACAGGTCGCCGTGCTTCTCCGCGACGATCTTGAAGACGAGGCCGCAGAACGGCTCCGTGGGGTCGGCCTTCCGCGCGATCGTGGCGGGAGTCTTCCTCGCCGGATCGAGTCCCTCCACCGGCGGCACGTCGGCCGGGCTCGGGAGATACCAGGCCACCGCGTCGAGCACCGGCTGCACCCCGATGCAGTCGAGGGCGCTCGCGGCCAGAACCGGCACCACCTGCCGGGCGATCGTCGCCTTCCGGATCGCCTTCCGCAGCACCTCGGGCGGGATCGCCGCCTCGGCCATGACGAGTTCGGCCACCTCGTCGGAGAGGTCGAAGAGCGTGGAGACGAGGTGGTCGCGATACTCGCCCGCCGCGTCGGCGAGCTCCGGCGGGATCGGGCCCGCCGTCACGGCCGCCAGCGCCGCCCCGCCCGCGAGCGCCTCGTCCTTGGGGGGAAACGTGAGCAGCTTCATCTCGACCAAATCGACGATCCCGCGGAAGGGATCCTTGACGTGCGGCGGCCCGAGGCCGAGCGGCACGTGGAGCACGAGCGGCCTCGCCCCCAGTCGCCTCTCGATCTGGTCCACGGTGCCGAAGAAGTCGGCCCCCTCGCGGTCGAGCTTGTTCACGAGCGCGATCCGCGGCACGCCGTACTTGTCGGCCTGCCGCCAGACCGTCTCGCTCTGGGCCTCGACGCCCTCCCGCGCGGAGAACACCACGACCGCCCCGTCGAGCACCCGCAGGCTCCGCTCCACCTCGGCCGTGAAGTCCACGTGGCCCGGCGTGTCGATGAGGTTCACCGTGACGTCCCGCCACTGGAACGACACGGCCGCGGAATAGATCGTGATCCCCCGCTCCTGCTCCTCGGGGTCGAAGTCGGTGATCGTGGTGCCGCGGTCCACCTCCCCGAGCCGGTGGCTCGTCTTCGTGAAGAACAGGAGCCGCTCGGTGAGCGTGGTCTTGCCGGCGTCGATGTGGGCGACGATGCCGATGTTGCGGATGTTTTCCAGCGATCGCTTCATGCGCGTCTCTCGTGATGCTCGAACCGGCGTCCATCGCTTGTGTGGCTGCGGTCGTGGTGCATGTCCACTGTCGATGTGCCCAACCGGCTCGGAGCTGCCCACACCCTCTCGCCGGACGCTCGCTGCGCCCATCCTGGGCTTCGCTCGCTCGGAGACGTCTGCGCTCCGACATCCTGCCTTCGCTTGCCGTCTACGCCGTCTCGAGGGGATGGGCAGCCCCGAGCCTTCCTCGATCGTTGCGGGCCAGGCGAGGGGATGCCCGTGCCCTCGAGCGGGCTATGGGAGCGAGCGCAGCCAGGATGGCGAAGCGAAGCGGACATGCAGAGAGCCGAGGCCTGGAGGGCCGAGGCGAACGTCAAGCGAGAGGGCATGGGTATCCCCGAAGCCGGATTGGGCAAACAGAGGAAAGACGCGCACGAAAGCCGTCCTGGACTCGTCGCCTCCCCATCACATGCGCTCCACCGCGCCGATGCCGAGCAATTCGAGGCCCTTGCGGAGGACGCGGCCGGTGAGGTCGCAGAGGGCGAGGCGGCTGGCGCGGTCGGCCCCCTCGGCCTTCAGCACGGGCAGCGTGTCGTAGAAGGAGGAGTAGCGGCCCGCGAGTTCGTAGAGCCAGGTCGTGAGCAGGTTCGGCCGGTAGTCGGCCTCGACGTCCTCGAGCACCTCGCCGAAGCGCAGCAGGTCGAGGGCCAGGGCCCGCTCCGCGGGATCGGCCAGCCGCACCTCCGTCGTCGCCGCCCGCAGCGCCTCGCGGTCGATGCCCCCCTTCGCGAAGATTCCCTCCACGCGGGCCACGGCGTACTGCATGTAGGCGGCGGTGTTGCCGGTGAGTTGCAGCATCTTGTCGAAACTGAAGACGTAGTCGGTGGTGCGGTGCTGCGAGAGGTCGGCGTACTTGATCGCGCCGATGCCGACGGTCTCGGCCACGTGGCGGCGGTCCTCGGCGGAGAGGGCCGCCCGCCCCTCGGCGCCCGACTCGAT
>JBJTPA010000327.1:0-9460 GCA_046074885.1 Planctomycetaceae bacterium | reverse complement strand
CCGCGCCGACCGCGGCGACGGCGTCCCGCAGCCACGCGGCCTTCTTGGCCTCCCGGACGGCGAGCCGGAGCCGGCCGGCGGTCGCCCGCAGCGGATCGTCGCCCCGGCCCTCGGCCAGCGCCGCGAGCGCCAGCGGCAGGTCGGGCTCGTCGATCGCGTCGATGATCCGCGCGGCCTCGTGCCACTGCCCGCGGTGCGGCGCCGCGGCTCCGGCGGCGGGAGCGAGGTCGGGCAGCACCTCCCGCGCCAGCCCCGTCTCCGCGAGCAGGTCGAGCGCCCGCCGCCGGCCGGGTCGGCCGGTCATCGCCCGCAGTTCGGCCGCGATCCGCTCCGGGCTCACGCCGGCGACGAGGTGTGCCATCCGCTCCATGGCCGCCCTGGTCTCCGCCTCGAGCGCGAACCCGAAGAAGGCGGTGAATCGGACGGCCCGCAGCATCCGCAGGTGGTCCTCGGCGAACCGCTGCGCGGGCGCCCCTATGGCGCGGACGACGCCGGCCGCCAGGTCGGCGCGTCCGTCCACGAAGTCGTGCACGGTGCCCGACTCGGGGTCGAGGAAGAGGCCGTTGATCGTAAAGTCGCGGCGGAGGGCGTCCTCGCGAGCCGAGCAGAAGGTCACGCCCGCCGGGTGCCGGCCGTCGGTGTAGGCGGCATCGATCCGAAAGGTCGCCACCTCGACCTGGCCCGCGTCGCGGGGTCCGAGGACGGTGATGACCCCGAAGGCCGCCCCGATCGCGAGCGTCCTCCGGCGGCCGAAGAGGTCGCGGACCTGCTCGGGGCGGGCCGCCGTGGCCACGTCGTAGTCCGCCGGGGTCCGCCCGAGGAGTTCGTCGCGGACGCACCCCCCCGCCCAGTAAGACTCGTGGCCGGCGGCCCGGAGCCGCCGGACGACGTCGGTGGCAAGGGCGCGGGCGGCGGCCGGGTCGTGAAACCGGGTGGGCATGGCGTCTGGGGGTGTGCGGCGGCCTTGCGGCCTGGACGGTTGGGGACGATTGACCGCATGCGTCGCGGGTCGATATCCTTATTAGGGTACAGGGAGTGTGGCAGGGATTTTCCAGGGCGATCGCGGCGCCATCCATCATTTTTTTGACCGGTCCCGCGATCCCTCGGAGCGTTTCGGTCGTACTTCCTCGGTCCGGTTCCTTCGTTTCATTTCATTCACTTATCAAGGAAGGGCCCGGCAGGGCTCACGGTGACATATGAACCTCTTCAGAATCTCCTCGCGTCGCGGGCGGAAGCCGGGCGGCTTCACGCTCGTGGAACTCCTCGTGGTGATCGCCATCATCGGCATCCTCGTCGGCCTCCTGCTGCCGGCCGTACAACAGGCCCGTGAGGCGGCCCGGCGTGCCAGTTGCACCAACAACCTGAAGCAGCTTGGCCTCGCGCTCCACGTCTATGCCGACATCAACAAGAGCCGCGGCGACAATTGCTTTCCCAGGATTTCGAGCACAGGCACCACCAACACGGGTCTTGGCTACAGTTGGCTGGCGGCCATCCTTCCCGGCTTGGAAGAAGCGAACCTGCAGAAACTGATGACCTCGGGCTCGGGTGCCAACATCAACACCGGAACCATCCCCGCGGCCTCGGTCACGGGCTCGGCCACCTTCCAGCCGCTCAAAGTGGCGGTGTGCCCGAGTTTCGCTGGTGACTCGGCTGGAGCGGCGGGAGCCGGCACCGAGGCGATCAGCACCTATCGGGCGAACGCGGGCGTCTGGATGGCGTTGAGCGGACCGATCGTCGATAACGGCGGACTGTCGTTCACGCAAAAGGTCGGATTCGGTGGCTACTCCGACGGCTCCAGCAAGACCATCTGCCTCGTGGAAAGTCGTGAGACGTTCAGGGCGGGCGTGACGTCGGGCACGATGCCCAACCGCTGGGCCTATGGCGAGTTGTTCGTGCCCGTGAGCGTGGTTTCCGGATCGCTCAACGCAGCGACGGGTGTGTGGGCGGGTGCTTCCGCCAACGCGAACCCGATCCTGCTCGGAACGGGCACGGTCGGCAGCTCGCTCGGCATCACCGTGCCGTACACGGCGGGCATCAACTTCGGTCCGACGAGCGACCACACCGGCAACCAGGCCGGTCACCTGTTCGGTGACGGGCACGTCGAGTTCCTGCCGTATTCGATGGCGAACGATCCAATCTCAGCGAATACGTACATGGCGCTCGGCACCCGCAATGCTGGCGACAGGATCGGGGACTACTGATCGTAGGGTCCCGATCCGCACGAACTGCGGCGGCCGGCGGAAGCGCCGGCCGCCGTTTTCGTTTTCCGGGGGGTGTTCGGCCGCGGGGCGCATCGTGCGGGGGAGATGCTTTCGCGGTCCCCGCGGCGCCGGTATCCTTGTGCCCGTCGGAGACCCTGCCCGCCCTCTCGCCGCCAAGGACAACCCCATGAAGGATCCAGCCTCCTCCGCATCGACCGTGTCGCGCCGCTCCGCCCTGAAGGCCTCCGGCGGCGTCGCCCTGTCAGCGGCCGCGATCACCGCCGCCGGCGTGCAGTCCGTCCACGGCGAGGGTCCGTCGGGCGACCTGATCCGCGTCGGCGTGATCGGTGCCGGCGGCCGCGGTCGGGGCGCCCTCTCGCAGACGCTCTCCGTACCGAATTCCAACGTCAAGGTCACGGCGATCGCCGACGCCTTCCGGGACGGCATCGACCAGGCCCTCAAGGACGTCCAGGACAAGGGCGACAAGGTGGACGTGCCCGAGGATCGCCGCTACGACGGCCTCGACGCCTACCGGCGGGTGCTCGACCACTGCGACATGGTGATCCTCGCGACGCCGCCGGGCTTCCGGCCGTTCCACTTCCAGGCCGCGATCGAGGCCGGCAAGCACGTCTTCATGGAGAAGCCCGTGTGCGTGGACAGCTACGGCGCCCGGCTCTGCCTGGAGACGGCCGCGAAGGCCGACGAGAAGGGGCTCAAGGTGGTCGTCGGCTTGCAGCGCCGCTACCAGAACAACTACCGCGAGGCCCTGGCGCGGGTCCGCGAGGGCCTGATCGGCGACATCCTCGGCGGCCAGATCTACTGGAACGGCAGCGGGATCTGGTACCGCAACCGGCAGAAGGACCAGACGGAGATGCAGTTCCAGGTGAACAACTGGTACCACTTCAACTGGCTCTGCGGCGACCACATCTGCGAGCAGCACGTCCACAACATCGACGTCGCCAACTGGTTTCTCGACCGGCTCCCCGAGTCCGCCTACGGCGTCGGCGGGCGGCAGAACCGGGTGCCCGGACAGCCGAGCGAGATCTACGACCACCACTCGGTGAACTTCGCCTATCCGGGCGGCGTGCGGATCGCCAGCCAGTGCAAGCAGTTCCCCGGGGGCGAGAACCACGTCGACGAGCACTTCCAGGGCACCAAGGGAATGCTTTCGATGTCCCCGGGCCACTCGCGGATCACCGACCTCGACGGCAAGGAGCTCTGGAACTTCGCGGGCCCGAATCCGGACCCGTACCAGGTCGAGCACAACGAGCTCCACGAGGCGATCCGGCAAAACAAGCCGCTCAACAACGCGGTCTACGGCGCGACGTCGAGCTTCTCGGCGGTGCTCGGGCGGCTGGCGACCTACTCGGGCAAGACGTGGCGTTACGACGAAGCCCTGAAGCTCGACTTCCGCACCATGCCCGAGACGCTCGCGTGGGACGCCGACCCGCCGGTGCTGCCGGACAAGGACGGCGACTACCCGCCCCCCATGCCGGCGACGTTCAAGGTGCGGTCCGTGACGAAGCCGGCCGCGTCGTGAGCGCCGCGGCCGCGGTCACGGGGAGCTGCGGCCCGGGCGGGCCGCCGGCGGCCCTCCGCTGGACGGACGGTGACGCGGGCGGGCTCGAGATCCTCGACCAGACGGCGCTGCCCGGGCGGCTCGAGTGGATCGCCTGCCGCGACGTGGGCGCGGTCGTCGAGGCGATCAAGAGCCTCCGCGTCCGCGGGGCGCCGGCCATCGGCATCGCCGGGGCCTACGGGCTCGCGGTCGCGGCCGCGGAGGCGGTCCGCGACGGGCTCTCTCCCGCCGCGGCCCGGGCCCACGTCCTCGCGCGCGGCGAACTGCTCGCCTGCGCCCGCCCCACGGCCGTGAACCTGCGCTGGGCCGTGGAGCGGGCGCTCGCGGTCGTGGCGAGGCTCCCGGAATCGACCAACGCCGCCGACCTCGCCGCCGCGCTGCTCGCCGAGGCCCGGGCGATCCACGCCGAGGACCGGGAGCTCTGCGCGGCGATCGGGCGGCACGGCGCGGCGCTCCTGCACGCCGTCGTCGGCGAGGGGGGCGGCGTGCTCACCCACTGCAACACCGGGGCGCTCGCCACCGGTGGCATCGGCACGGCGCTGGCCGCGATCACCACCGCCTGGGACCAGGGGCGAAAGCTCGAGGTGTTCGCAGACGAGACGCGGCCGCTGTTCCAGGGCGCGCGGCTCACCGCGTGGGAGCTCGTGCAGCGCGGCATTCCCGTGACCGTCCTCGTGGACGGGGCCGCCGGCCACCTGCTCAAGACGGGCCGGATCGCCGCCTGCATCGTCGGCGCCGACCGGATCACGGCCCGGGGCGACGCGGCGAACAAGATCGGCACCTACGCCCTGGCGGTGCTGGCCCGCGAGCACGGCGTGCCCTTCTACGTGGCCGCGCCGTCGAGCACCTTCGACCTGGCGATCGAGTCGGGCGACGACATCCCGATCGAGGAGCGGGCCGCGGCCGAGGTGCTGGCGCCGCTCGGGGTGGCGGCTGCCCCGACGGGCGCCCGCGCCTACAATCCCGCCTTCGACGTCACGCCGGCCCGGCTGATCACCGCGATCGTCACCGAGCGGGGCGTGATCCGGCCCGTGACGCGCGACGGCGTGACGGCGCTGATCGGGGACGGCGGCGGGCCCCGGACCCCGTCGAGCGTGCCATGATCCCCAGGGTCGTCATCGTCGGCCGGCCCAACGTCGGCAAGTCGAGCCTGTTCAACTGGCTCGTCGAGAAGCGGATCGCGATCGAGGATCCCACCGCGGGCGTGACCCGCGACCGGCTCGTGCAGCGGGTCGAGCTCGACGGCCGGGTCGTCGAGCTCGTGGACACCGGCGGCATGGGGTTCGACGACCCCGACGGCCTGACCGCGCAGATCGACGCCCAGATCGAGGCCGGGCTCGCGGAGGCCGCGCTCGTCGTGTTTGTCGTCGATGTGCGGGCCGGGCTCGTGGGTATCGACGCCGAGGTCGCCCGTCGCGTCCGCCGCTCGGGCGCCCCCGTGCTGCTCGTGGTCAACAAGGCCGACGCACCGGCGTTCGACCCGCAGGCCCACGAGTTCGCCTCCCTCGGCCTCGGTCCGCCGCTCGTCGTCAGCGTCCGGCAGAACCGCAACCGGGGTCCGCTCATCGACGCGATCGTGGCGCGGCTGCCGCCGCGGGACGCCGACGAGCCGGAGACGGCGGCGCTTCCCGAGATGAAGCTCGCGATCGTGGGCCGGCGGAACGTGGGCAAGAGCACGTTCGTGAACGCCCTGGCCCGCGAGGAGCGGGTGATCACCAGCCCCGTCGCCGGCACGACCCGCGACAGCGTGGACGTGCGGTTCGAGGTGGACGGCCGCGCGTTCCTCGCCATCGACACGCCGGGCCTGCGGCGGACGAAGAGCCGCACCACCGACATCGACTTCTACTCCACCCACCGGGCCCAGCGGAGCATCCGCCGCGCGGACGTGGTGCTCCTGTTCTTCGACGCCACCGAGCCGATCGGCAAGGTGGACAAGCAGCTCGCCGAGACGATCACGGAGGAGGCCAAGCCGGTCGTGTTCGTGGTCAACAAGTGGGACCTCTACGCGGCCGACGTGAAGAAGCGGGAGTGGGCCCAGTACCTGCGCGACACGTTTCCGACGATGCCCTGGGCGCCCGTCGCGTTCGTCACGGCGACGACGGGCCGCAACGCCAAGGCGACGGTGGACACGGCCCAGCGGCTGTTCCGCCAGAGCCACGAGCGCGTGCCCACGGCCCGGCTGAACGACGTCCTCCGCGACGCGGTGGCGGCGAACCAGCCGCCGGCCGACCCTCGCGGCCGGCCGGTGCGGCTCTTCTACGCGACGCAGGTCGAGGTGGCCCCGCCCACGATCGTGATCTCCGCGAGCGGCCCCCGCAGCGTGTCCGATCCCTACCGCCGCTACCTGCTCAACACGTTCCACGAGGCGCTGCCCTTCAAGGAGATCCCGATCCGGCTCCTCATCCGCGGCCGCTCGACGACGGAGAAGCCGAAGGACGGGTGAACGCGGAGGAGCGAAGCGGTCTCCGGTCGCGAGGCGACGGGTCCACGTGGTCCGGTCGTCTCGCGACCGGAATGCGGGACCGACCTGGGACGCAGCCCGCCGGCGGCGCCGATCCCAGCCCTCCCCTCATGCGAGCCGCGCGAGCGACTCGACCTGCTTCGCGGTGAACGGAACGGCACCGGTCAACAGGTCGGGCTCGTCGCGCTCCTCGGGAACGAGCCGCGCGACGAGGGTGGTCGCGAGTTCGGCGATCCCGGAGCCCGTGACTGCCGATGTCGGCACCGCTTCCGCGGGCCATCGGCGAACCGCCGTCGTGACGTCGGTCTTGGACACGACGAGGATCTCGTCCGGCCTCGCGGCGGCCGGCGGACCCACGTCGGCGGGCCACACCCGCAGCACGAGGTCCGCGGCGGCGGCGGCCGACGCGGCTCGTGCGATCCCGGCCCGCTCGACCGGTCCGGTCGCTTCGTCCTCGTGGCGCAGCCCCGCGGTGTCGACGAGGTCCATCTCCCATCCGTCGAGGACGAGCCGCGTCTCGACGAGATCACGCGTCGTGCCCGGCTCGGCCGAGACGATGCACCTCGCATGGCCGGCGAGCGAGTTGACGAGGCTGCTCTTGCCGGCGTTCACGGGGCCCGCGACGACGACCCGCCACGGCCGGGTGAGCCGCAGGCCCACCCGGGCCGCGCGGAGGAGCCTGGCGACCGCGGCGTCGGCGGCTTCATGGCCCCCGCCCGCCCGCAACCGCCGGATCCGTTCCATCTCGGCATCGACCGCCCCGGCCGCCTGCCGGGCGATGATCCGTGCCGCCTTCGGCCCGCCGACGCGGGCGAGCACCTCGTAAGCCTCGACGATGGTCTCCGACTCGCCGATCGCCGCCAGCCACCGCGGCCACGTCACCTCCTCGGCCCCGCCCGCGACGAGGCTCGCGATCACGGCCGCCGCCGCCGCGACGCCGCCGTGGCAGTGCACCTCGACGAGGTCCGCATGTCGCCGCACGACGACGACCTCCTCGCCGGTCGCCCGCCACGACCCGAACGCGATCGCCCCATCCTCCCGCGCCGCGACCGGCCGCCCCCCGCGCGCCGCGAATGCCCGATCGACGGTGGCCGCCGCATCGCATCCCGCCAGGCCCACGACCGCGAGCGCCCCGCGCCCCGGCGGAGTGAGGAGCGAGACGAGCAGGGCTCTGGAATCGATCGACGAGTCACCGACGCGCATCAAAGTTTCGGCGAGGGTTGGGCGCTCATCGATCCACGATTGAGCGAGGAGTGACCCGTGCCCCGTGAGCCGGCGTAGGCGGCCAGCGCAGGCATGGAAGCCGGAGCGCAGACGCCTCCGAGAGAGCGGAGGCCCGGAGGGCCGAAGTGAACGTCCGGCGATGGGGCATGGGTTACTCCGAGCGCCGGCGAACGTCCGGCGAGAGGGCGTGGGCGCCCCCGAGCGCGGGCTGCTCGACGCGGCGCGACGTGGAGTAGAGTATCGCAGAACTCGCGTCCCGAGACCCGCGCGCGGAGACCACCCCATGGCCGACTGGATCGCGGAAGGTGCCAAGGCCCCCGACTTCACGCTCATCACCCACGACGGCACGAAACTGAAACTGTCGAGCCTCCGCGGAAAGCCCGTGGTCCTCTATTTCTACCCGAAGGACGACACGGCCGGCTGCACCCGCGAGGCCTGCGGCTTCCGCGACGCGAAGGTGAAACTCTCGAAGCACGACGCCGTGGTGCTCGGCGTGAGCCGTGACGGCCCCGAGAGCCACGCGAAGTTCCGGACGAAATATGGGCTCCCGTTCACCCTGCTCTGCGACCCCGATCACGCGGTCGCCGAAAAATACGGGGCATGGCGGGAAAAGACGCTGTACGGGAAGAAGAGCATGGGCATCGTCCGCAGCACGTTCGTGATCGACGCGGCTGGGAGGGTGGCGAAGGTCTTCAGGTCGGTGAAGCCCGACGGACACGCGGCACAGGTGCTGGAGTCCCTCGCGGACCTCTGATACGGGTCACGCTTGGTCCTCACGCGTGGTCCGACCCGTGGTCCGGTTGCCTCGCAACCGGATTGTGCGGTCGATCCACGGGCCGGATTCCAGTCGCGAGGCGACTGGGCCACGAGATAAAGTGATCGCGTCAGCGCGAGGATGACGTGGAAGCCGTCTGACGTGCGGCCCGTGCGACCGTCAGGACCGGCACGCCCCGGGCCGCAGCCGCCCGGGGGCGCGGACGGCACCGTCGCGGCGATGGCGCATGATTGTCGGCCCGGCATTCGCCGGGATCCGGCGGAGCGGCGTCGCATGCAGAACTTCCTCGGCACGTGCGCGGCGGTGGCCGTCCTGGCCGGCGGCTTCGCCCTCACCGGCGACCTCGGCTGGCTGCTGGGCAGGGGCATGCGGGTCATGCAGGCCGCCGACATTCCCGCCGGCCCCGCGCCGGCTCCCGTCGCGGTCGCCCCAGTGGCCGCGCCGGCGGTTCCGCGGACCGGCGTCGCCGTTCCAGCCCCGCGGGTCGTCGGCCCGGACCGGCTCGACCTGGCGGCCACCCGTCCCGGCCAGCGGATCCTCGTGTGGCTCGACGGGGCCGCGGACCCGCTCGCAGTCGACGTCGTGGACCCCGCGACCGCCGCCGTCATCCTCCACGGCGGGCCTCCACGGCGGGCGACGGTCACCGGCGGCACGCTCATCCGCGGCGCGCCGCTCCGCGTGGTGGGCCTCGGACTCGCCCGCGGCGGAAACCCGGGCGCCGCCGAGTCCCTCGGCGGCATCACCGGCATCGCGGCGATCCCGGCCGGCCGCTGAGGCTTCCCCTTCAAGAGTGTCGCGTTCGCGCTCTTGCCACCGGTGAGTTCGGCGAGGGGTTGCCCGTGCCCCGCGTCCATGTCGATGCCTGGCCGCAGTCCGACCCGTGGTCCGGTTGCCTCGCAACCGGATTTCGCCGTCCATCTGCGGCTCGGGTTCCAGTCGCGAGGCGACTGGGCCACGAGACGAGCCGACACCGGCAGCCCCGAGCCATGCCGGACGGGCGCCGATCATGCCGTTCGCGACCCACGGCCATGAATGGCTTCGGTCGCGTGCCACGCCGCAGGATGCGGCGGCGATCGACCCAGGCGACCCTCGGCGTCGCCCGCGGTCGATCCAAGCGTACGAAGGCCATGGATGGCTTCGTACGCGTACAGGCGGATCAGACCTCAGGCTCGCCCTCGGCGGCCTCGCGCTCCTTCGACCAGCCGACCCGCTTCCGCGAG